>JAYVXF010000103.1:0-2065 GCA_043793345.1 Betaproteobacteria bacterium
AATCCAGGCGGCATGCTGAGCGGCACGCGTTGCAATCCCAACGGCGTCGATCTGATGCGCAATGCACCGGTGGATGCGATCGAGAAAGTGCCGTTTATGTTGAGCGGCCAGCGCATCAGCGCACGCCTGCCGTGGTATCGCGGTGCGCTCAATGCGCCGATGGAAATGGAAAGTCGGGCGGTGTGTGAAGTCGTCGAGCAGGAACTACTCTCGCACGATTTCAGCCTGACTCTCGATTGCCATTCCGGATTCGGTGTGCGGGACCGCATCTGGTTTCCGCATGCGCACACGGCGGTGCCGATTGCGCATCTGGCCGAAATACACGCGCTGGAGAGTTTGTTTGATCAGACTTATCCAAATCATAATTATTTGTTCGAGCCGCAAAGCCGCCAGTACCTGACCCACGGCGACTTGTGGGATCACCTCTATTTGCGTGCCGCCGAAAAATCATCGCGAATTTTTCTGCCGCTGACCTTGGAAATGGGATCGTGGCTCTGGATCAAGAAAAGCCCACGGCAATTGCTGTCGCGCCTCGGCATCTTCAATCCCCTCGCCGCACACCGGCAACAACGGGTGTTGCGCCGACACATGCTGTGGCTTGATTTCCTGACCCGCGCGGGCAGCGGCCACGCGCGCTGGCTACCTGGCGGGCACGCACGCGTGCAACACGATCAGGCGGCACGGTTGCGCTGGTATGCAGGTGCAGGCGACAGCGTGGCACGATGAGCACGTGGGTATTCCTGCGCGGGCTCGCGCGGGAGAGCCGACACTGGGGAAATTTTCCGGCCACATTTCAAGCCGAAATTGCCAACGCAAGTATCATCTCGCCCGACCTGCCTGGCAACGGTCAACGCAATCATTGCAAGAGCCCGCTATCGGTGCCGGAAATGGTGGACTGCTGCCGCGAAGAATTAAAGTGTCGCGGGTTTTCACCGCCCTTCCATTTGTTAGGCCTTTCACTGGGCGCGATGGTGGCCGTCGAATGGGCAACGGCTTACCCGCAGGAAATTCTGCCGAGCGTGTTGATCAACACCAGCCTGCGACCATTCAGTCCGTTCTATCAACGTCTGCGGCCACGCAATTACCCGAGTTTGCTGGCGCTGGCGACTTTGAACGGCAACGCAGAAAAAGCCGTGCGCACGATATGGCACATGACCAGCGCGCGCGGCGATCCCAAGGGTGATGTGATCGATGACTGGGTGTCAATCCGCATACAAAATCCGGTCACGCGCTTGAACGCGTTGCGGCAACTTATCGCCGCCGCCCGCTATCGCGCGCCATCGCGCCCGCCGGATGTGCCGCTGCTGGTGCTCGCTGCGGCGAAGGATGGGCTGGTGAATCCACAATGCTCGCAACAATTAGCGCATCGCTGGCGTGCAGCGCATGCGGTGCATCCCGATGCCGGCCACGATCTACCATTGGACGATGGCGCGTGGGTGGCGCGGCAGGTGCGGGAGTGGTTGGTGGCTCTGCCGCACGGGTAAGCGAGCAGGTTTCGCGCTGCTGGCAATGACAGATGCTGACAGCTGCGAATTTACAAATTGCCAACCGCCCCCTCAGGCGCAATCAACGGACTCCGTCTATCACCAAGATAGCGTTCCCGTTTCGCCGGTTTTAGCCGATCCAAATCTGCCATCACCAAGCCGTCCACGCAGTTGGAAAATTTTGCGTCCACGTTGAAATCAAGAAACTTCGCGCCGCCCGACTCATAGGTTTCGGTGTATTGCTTATACAGCGTCGGCACCGCGACGCCGTGTGTCGAGAGTGCTTGTTTGAGCGTGCGGAAATCCTGCTCGTAATCGTCACCTTTGAATACGCTTAGGTGCCTTGCATTGTCCTGCTCATCAATGAAAAATCGATTGCGCGCCAACGCCAGCACATTTTCATCGCCAAAATAATGCCGGTAAAAATGCACCAGCAAATTTTTTGCCGCGCGCGGATAAACATCGCTGATGCTGACCGGCCCGAGCAGATAGCGCATCCCGGGATGGCGTTTCACATACGCGCCGATGCCGACCCACAAATAGTCGAGACTGCGCATGCCCCAGTAACGCGGCTGCACGAA
>JAYVXF010000104.1:0-2064 GCA_043793345.1 Betaproteobacteria bacterium
CCAATGGTCATTGAAACCATTAGTTCCACCAAGGTAAAACCTTGCTGCGAACCGGTAGTCTGTCGGGCTTGAAGGATCGTGGCTACTCGCAAAATTGGCTGGTCGAAGGCAGGTTTGACATTTTTGCAGGTCGTTTCGTGGATCAGGTGCTGACCCAACACGATTAATTGGTGAGGTAAACATCAGGGGGAAAATCTTGTCAAGAAACAACGCGTATTGACTAGCGTACTCACTGAACATGCAGGATCCGCTACGCCCCCTATTTCTTTTTCGATCCATATCAGGGTAACCAAAAAGTCCGTTGCCAGAGTGCCGGTTACGGTTCCCGTGCCATCCGGCAACAAGGTTGAATTGACTGTACTCCACTGAGCATGACCATAAATTGACATTTGTGCCGCGTTGCAATTTGCAGCCACACAATCACCACTGACCGGAATAACAGCAGTCAGCGCATCGTAATTTCCAGCACGTGCACCTGACAGATTGGCGCGCATACGATCTGCGATGTCCAGTGTTTGTTGAGTAGCAATTGAACGGAAATACGCTGTATTGTTGCTACGCATGCCGGTTGTGACCAAGCCTGCTATACCCACAAACCAACAAAAAGCACCAGAATCTAAACCAGTACTGCCAGCATACTAAAATCACTCTGCTGATGATTATTAATCCGACTTTTCAAATTGAGCGTGCAATTTATATGCAGTTTAACTTGCTGGTTTTAATTTGTTCTTATTTGAATGAGGCACAAATGCCTCCTACGCCGTAAAATAACAGCGCTTCTAGTCTGACTATTTAAAGGCTTGGCCTCTTAGATGTTTATTGCAATTAACCACTCAATTTCACATTAATCCATTTTTATTCGCTTAGGAAAACACCATGCCTTACGTCAATATTCGCATCGTCGGCTCCCTCAATCGCGAGCAGAAAGCCAAGATCGCAGCAGAGATCACCGGCACCTTGGAATGTATCACGCACAAACCGAAGTCCTACACCTACATTACCTTCGACGAATTGCCGGACGAGAACTGGGCGATTGGAGGAAAGTTGCTGGATGAAGAATAAGCTGAACGCCAAGTCAGTTGCCGTCATCGGCGGCGGGCCTGCCGGACTAATGGCTGCAGAGGTATTGATTCAGGGCGGCGTGCGGGTCGATCTTTACGATGCCATGCCATCCGTGGGACGCAAGTTTCTGATGGCTGGCAAGGGCGGCATGAACATCACGCATTCCGAGCCAATGGAACCATTCCTCTCGCGCTACGGTGCACGCCGCGCCCAGATCAAGCCGCTGCTTGATACCTTTGGGCCGGAGGCTCTGCGAGAGTGGGTGCATGATCTTGGCATAGCGACATTCGTCGGCACGTCCGGGCGCGTGTTTCCGACTGACATGAAAGCAGCGCCGCTCTTGCGCGCTTGGCTGCACCGCTTGCGTGAGGCGGGCGTGCATTTCCATATGCGCCATCGCTGGTGTGGGTGGAATGAAAATGGTGCGCTTCTTTTTTCCACTCCACTGGGCGAGCACACCGCGAATGCCGATGCAGTGGTGTTGGCACAGGGTGGCGGCAGCTGGTCACGGCTCGGTTCCGATGGCGCTTGGGTGCCGCTGCTGGCACAGCGCGGAATTCCCGTTGTGCCATTGCAGCCCGCAAACAGCGGTTTCGATGTCGGCTGGAGCGAGTACTTCAGCTCCCGCTTCGCCGGACATCCGGTAAAAGCGGTGACGGTGACTTTTATCGATGCAACGGGGCGCGTCCACCGTCGACAGGGTGATCTCGTGGTGACAACGACCGGGGTTGAAGGCGGCCTGATTTACGCGGTGTCTGCACTTCTGCGCGATGAGATTGCAGCCACAGGCGTAGCAGTCATTTACCTTGATCTGACACCTGGAAAAGATTTGCCGCGCGTCATCGCTGAAATAGCGCATCCGCGCGGTTCCCGCTCGATGGCCAGCCATTTGCAGAGCCGGGCAAACATCAAGGGGGTAAAAACTGGCCTGCTGCGCGAACTGGTGCCGCCATCAGACTTCGCCTATCCTGAGCGTCTTGCGGCTGCGATTAAATCATTGCC
>JAYVXF010000105.1:0-2057 GCA_043793345.1 Betaproteobacteria bacterium
GTCTTCGTAATCGCTGGCGGTGAGGCGACCAAAAATAATCGGCATCGCCACCATGTACTGCACGCAGTGATCGCGATCAGCCGGATTATTGAGCGGGCCTTTTTTGTCGATGATGCGGATGCAGGCTTCGTGTGTGCGGATGGTGATTTTTTTGATGTCCTTATCGGTCTTACCGAGTTTTTTGAGTTCCTGATGAATCGTCATTCCCGCCTCTACCGCAGTCTGCGAATGAAATTCTGCCGGAAATGAAATTTTGAACAGCACGTTTTCCATCACGTACGAACCATACGGGCGCTGAAACTTGAACGCGTTGCCCTTGAACAGCACATCGTAAAAGCCCCAGGTCTTGGCGCTCAACACCGAGGGATAGCCCATTTCGCCGGTCTTGGCGATCAGCGCCAACCGCACGGCGCGCGAGGTCGCATCGCCCGCTGCCCACGATTTGCGCGAACCGGTGTTGGGTGAATGGCGATAGGTGCGCAAACTTTGCCCATCGACCCACGCGAGTGATACGGCGTTGAGGATTTCGTCTTTAGTGAGACCCATCATTTCGGCAACCACTGCGGTCGAGGCAACCTTCACCAGCACCACGTGGTCGAGGCCAACTTTGTTGAATGAATTTTCCAGCGCGATACAGCCCTGGATTTCGTGCGCCTTGATCATGCCGGTCAGCAGGTCGTGCACGGTCAGCGGTTTTTTGCCCGTCGCGACAGCGTTACGCGAGAGCCAGTCGGCGGTGGCGAGAATGCCGCCCAGGTTATCCGATGGATGACCCCATTCGGCCGCCAGCCAGGTATCGTTGAAGTCGAGCCAGCGGATCATCGCGCCGATGTCGAACGCGGCCTTCACCGGATCCATCTGGAATTGCGTGCCCGGCACCTTCGCGCCGTTGGGTACCAACGTGCCTTGCACGATTGGTCCCAACATTTTGCGGCACGCCGGATATTCCAGCGCCTCGAAACCGCAGCCGAGCGTATCGAGCAGGCAATAGCGCGCGGTGTCGTAGGCTTCCTTGGATTTGATTTTGTATTTGGTGACGTAGTCGACGATGTCGGTGAGAACTTTGTCGGGTTTGGGGCGGACGTTGGAGATGTGTGCGGACATTAAGTGGGTTACCTTCGAAAATTTACGTTGATTTGGAAAAGAGGTTATTTTTTATCAGCTCGTTGTTGTAAGTTTTTTTGAACGCTGGCTCTAAGGGCTTCGTTCATTTGCGTAAACTCGCCGAGCAGTTTTTCGCACGCTGTTTTTTCGGCTTGACACAATGATGTCGTTTCTACGCGGACATCTCCCTTAGCGTCAGCTTTGATAGCTCGTTTGACGACCATCGGATGTGCGTAGTGCCCGGGTGGTGTAAAAGACCATTGCAATTTGGTGCTGGATTGGTTCGCGATAACCCAGCTATCAGGTTTTGTAATTGTAATTGTTACGGTTGGGTCTGCTTTCAATGCACTGAGTGCTTCGTCGACCGTCCGAAATCCAAACTGTGCAGCAGCTGATATCTGCGTTGCACCTGAGGAATCTGAGGCGGGTTGAGATATTTGTGCAAACGAAGCGGTTACATCGACAACTAGCATGCATGCAAAAATTTGTAGTGTCTTCATTTGTTGCCTTTTATTTTTGAATCTCACACGTAGAACGAATTGCAATTTTTTAGACAGTAACTATTTTCGATCCTTCAGCGGCACAAACTTCATATCATCCGGCCCCGTGTAATTCGCATTTGGCCGAATAATTTTGCCGTCGATACGTTGCTCAATCACGTGCGCCGCCCAGCCGGAGGTGCGCGAAATAATGAACAGTGGCGTGAACATCGAGGTCGGCACGCCCAACATATGGTACGAGCAGGCAGAGAACCAATCCAGATTGGCGAACATCTTTTTCTCGCGCCACATGACGGCCTCGAGGCGGTCGGCAATGTTGAAAAGTTTCATGTTGCTGGCAGCTTCGGACAACCGTCTGGCAACGCGCTTGATGACGACGTTGCGCGGGTCGGACACGGTATAAACCGGATGGCCGAAGCCGATGATGACCTGCTTTTCGGCAACGCGTTTGAC
>JAYVXF010000106.1:0-2029 GCA_043793345.1 Betaproteobacteria bacterium
GCAAACGTCCACTGGATGATATTCCGTATGTGCGGCTTCTGTATTCTCCGTCATCGTGATCGGTGTCGGGGAACGTGATTGCCAGCGTGTCGCCAAACACCGTCACCGCTTCGTCGAAAGATACGCGATGTTTCTTGCGATTGCTTGCAGACTTTGCGTCGTCCCACTCGAAGCTAATCATGAGCTATTTGCGCATTGTGGTGAAGTTTTTCTGCGGGTAAGTTGAATGCCTTTCACGTTGCTCCCGCGAACTTATTAGGTGCCGCGTCAATTGTTTTTGGAAGATGTTTATTTTTCCCCGATGCCTCGCCAGCGAAAATACGCAGCAATCTCGACCAATTCGCTATACGACGCTGGCGGAGGAACCGGCAGTCCATCTACCTTGAGCCCCTCAATGTGGAACTCGATTGCCTCATGGATAAGGGCAAGAACTTCCTCTTTCGATTCGCCCGCCGCGACGCAGCCCGCCAAATCGGGGACATACGCACCAAAGGAAGCAGGGCCTTTCTCGACAACGACTAAATAGCGCATGGAACGATCCTATTTTTTGCGACCGGCCTGCCGCAGAACGCTGGTCAGTGTGCCCGGTGGTAGGTCGACGCTTGGCTTTCCTGAAACCGTAACCGTGCCGGATTTTTGCGAATGATTATATTGCCGGTGACTACCTTTCATTCGTACTTGAAACCAGCCATCAACTTTCAGCAAATCAATTTACTCTTGAACTTTCATGCCGAAAGTTTACATGCGATACCGACATGATGCTGTGCAATTGGCAGTGGAGAATTTGAACGCGCATCTACACAATAAATTCAAACGGATCACGGTGAATCGCGTAGAGCGTTATTTGGCGGGGGTCTTGGTGGGTTTTATCGCCGGGAGGCGCGTCAGCGCTAGAGTTTGTCTGGAAGGTACGGCACAAACCGCAAGCTATGCGTCGCTTCACCGCTAAGCAAACTGCCAGGTTTGTCGGCCAGCCAATCGCCATGTCCCGCGCCGTAAAACGGCGATAGCGGATGCCCGCTTTGTCCGCCGGGCATCACGAAAATTCCCTGCTCCTCATGCCCCGGCGAGACCACCATTCGTTGTGAGGTGCCGAACGCGGGTGCCGCCACGCGTGGCATGTGGTTGTCACCCGCCAATGGCGTTTTCGGCATGTCCAGCCACGCGGATAAAAATGGCATGGCGCGGGTGAATGGGTGGCGGATATTGGCCACGTTGCGCTGTCCCCACGTGGCCTCGGCGAGGCTTGCGTTCTGCTTGGTGAGATCGTCATACACATTGGCCAATTGCGCGGCGAGAAAATCATCCCATGAAGCGAACGGCTGTGGCAGCAGATGATCTGCGCGCGCGTCGAGCGCGCCCCAGGCGGCGTATTCAAATCGTCCATCCGGGCCATCCTGTTTTCCGCTGCTGCCTTGAATTTCTCGGCCGGCTTGCGCCGCCGCGAGCCACGATTTCCACAGTTGATCGAGTACCTGTTGTCGGAACGCGCGCGCAATCCGGTGACCGGTCTGATCGACATCGGCACGACCGTTCCAGTTTTTAAGCTCCTTCGCAATGGCGCTGGTCTTGTCGTTCGGTTTGGCGATTGCTGCGGCGAGCGCAAGCGCCGACCAGCGTTTGAGAAAACGCGATTCGTTGTCCAACTGAATCGCGTAGAGTTTTTCCTCATCGAAATTATTTTGCGCACGCAAGCGGTTGCGAATCTGCATGGCGCGCGCGCCAAGATCGAAACCGCCGTCGCCGATGAGGTTGCCGCCCGAGTCTGCGGTTTCACTGCCGAGTTGACGATTATTCGCCGTCCACAGACGCGCATCCGGCGGATTTTTGATAAGCGGATATTTTTCCGGCGCGAGCCACGTCGTTGGCAGGCTATCGGATGGCGTGAATGCGCCACGCCTTTTGTGCACAGTCGCAGGATAGGCCGGTATGCGCCCCATGATGGTCCACGCAACGTTGCCTGCGTTGTCGACGATGAGAACGTTTTGGTGCGGGATGCCGCTGGTTTGTGCGATCAGAATGGCGTCGT
>JAYVXF010000107.1:0-6807 GCA_043793345.1 Betaproteobacteria bacterium
CGAACGCCTGCAATTTCATCACGGCGAAACCACCGCAGGCGCTTTCACCAGCCGCTTCGCACCGGTAAATAATAAATAGTGTTTGTTGACCGCACGGCCAATCATGGTGATACCGGTTTTTTGTGCGATCTCATAGCCCATTTGCGTGAGACCGGAGCGCGATACCAGAAACGGAATGCCCATCTGCGCCGCTTTGATCACCATCTCGCTGGTAAGACGGCCGGTGGTGTAGAAAATTTTGTCGCCGCCATCCACACCTTCGAGCCACATCCAACCGGCGATCGCATCGACCGCGTTGTGGCGACCGACGTCTTCGACAAAAGTCAAAATTTCCCCACCCGCAGGCTTTTCTTCCCTCCCCCCCCGAGGGGGAGGGATCGAGGGAGAGGGGGTTAGTTGGTTTTGCACCAGCGCACATCCATGCACCGCACCCGCTTGCTTGTAGATCGATTCGTATAGCCGCACATTATTGAGCAACGCATACAACGTCGCCTCGTTCAAACGAACATCATCACGCAGCTTCACGTTCTCCAGGTCTGCCATCAGATCGCCGAACACGGTGCCTTCTCCGCAACCGGTCGTCTTGGTACGCTTGGCCATTTTTTCGTCGAGGTTTTTTAAGCCGTTCCGCGTGGTGACAGAACAAGCATTCACCTCCCAATCCACCTGCACCGAAACGATGTCTTCAATCGATTCGAGCAAACGCTGATTGCGCAAATAGCCGATCACCAACGCCTCCGGTGCGGCACCTAGCGTCATGATGGTGAGGATCTCGCGCTTGTCGACGAAGATGGTCAGCGGATGCTCGCCCGCAATCGGCGTGGGCTGCACGATGCCGTGTTCATCGATGGCATCGACCGTGAAGGTGGAGGGGCGCGCGGCGTTGGTGAGGGCGGGGCGGTAGGGCATTAGCGTGTGATTTGAATGTGTAGGTCTAGCATTGGGGCGGTTGGTGGCGCATAAATGGCCTGCGAGGCGCGCCAGTGCTGGTGTTAGTGCAATGACTATTGCTAAAAATTCTGTCGTCCCGGCGAAGGCCGGGATCCAATTCTGCAGGCTTACGTAATGCAACGACGACATTGGATCCCGGCCTGCGCCGGGACGACAACTCCGGTGATATGGCTTCTACCGCACCGCCTCCCGCAACCAAACAATCAACGGGTACAAATTCTCAAACTTGTCACCAATCGTTTTCGCCAGATCTGTCGACAATTTCTTTTTCAGACTCGCCTCGACAAAGGCAAAAAAATGGCGGTTCTTGATGACCTCGATATGCGGATGATCGGCCGGTAAATGTTGGTAGCCTTTCGGCGGACGCTGCATGCGATCTTCCTCCGATAGTCCGCCGAAGGTTTTGATCAGGCCTTTGTTTTTCAACAGCGCATCGAGCAGCTTCGGCTCACCGATGATGAAGTGACGAATCTTTTGCAGCGCCTCGGGCTCGGGCATGTAGATGCCGCCGCCGACGCCGAGCACGCCTTTTTCGTTGATCTGGAAATAATAGGAGGGCCGTGATTTGTCGGTAGTTTTGCCGCCGATGACACCGGAGAAATGCGTCTTGTACGGATCCTTGTTTTTCGAAAAACGCACGTCGCGATAAATGCGGAACATGCATTTCTTCGGGTCAACCTGCTCGATGTCTTTATCGAATTTCGCCACCCGTTGCACGATGTCAGCGAGCAACTCGGCGAATTCCTCGCGCAGGATGTCGTATGACGGTTTGTTGTGCAGGAACCAGGGCCGATTGTTGTTTTCGGCAAGGCCTTCGAGGAATTGGAGGAGGGCGGGGATGTGCATGGCGTTCTTGACGGTTGACTACAAATCCTCTGGTTTCAATCCGGTATGTTTCGCGATTCTTGATAGCATCTTCGGTCCAACTTCTTCGCCGTCATGGAACGCAAAGACCACATCGATCCAATTTTCGCGAGCCAACGTTTTGTGTGAGCCGGACTGACGCTTGATTCGCCAACCTTGGCGAATCAACGCCGACAACAGACGCTTGGCCTTGATTGATGGCCAAGCTGTCATGCCGCCTTGGCGAGCAAGAAACTGATCTCAATGGGTTTACATTCACCGGACTCCAGTTGCTCCGCAAGAACCCGCAATGCGAGCGTCTCAGCTTTGCTCATTGCCTCATCGGCGGTTGCGCCATAGCAAAGTACGCCGGGTAATTCTGGCACTTCTGCAAGCCATCGACCGTCGGCTTCCGGCGCACTTTCGATATGAAATTTTTTCACGATACCACCTCAACGAATTGTTTGACTCATCATCCGCCAATAAAACTCATCTCAACCTTCCGCGCCTTCGCCGTATCGGTCGTGCGGATCTCCGAATACCGATCCGCACGCTGTTGCCAGATTGCGGCGAGCGCATTGCTGATTGCCAAGTCTGCACCGTTTTCATCACCGCCGCGCAACAGACTTTTAATATCGAATCCCTTCTCCGCAAACAGGCACGTAAAAATCTGCCCGTCGGTGGAAAGTCTGGCACGTGTGCAGCTTGAACAGAATGCCTGGGTGACACTTGAGATCACGCCGATTTCACCCGCGCCATCGGCATAACGCCAGCGTTCCGCCACTTCACCCTGATAATTCGCATCGGCAACAACGAGCGGGAATTCGGCGCTGATGCGACGCACCACTTCTGCGGAGGGAATTACATCATCCATGCACCAGCCATTGGTGGCACCGACATCCATGAATTCGATAAAGCGCACGATGTGCCCTGAGCCTTTGAAGTACCGCGCCATATCGACGATCTGGTGATCGTTCACACCGCGCTTGACCACCGTATTGATCTTGATCGGGCCCAAGCCCACCGCAGCTGCGGCATCAATCGCTTCGAGCACTTTGGCGACGGGAAAATCGGCATCGTTCATCGCGCGGAAAGTGGCGTCATCGAGCGAATCGAGGCTCACCGTGACGCGCTTCAAGCCGGCATCTTTGAGACTTTGTGCTTTGGCTTTGAGCGCGCTGCCGTTGGTGGTGAGCGTCAAGTCAATGCCGGGTAATTCTTTTGCCAGCATTTCGACTAGCCGCTCAATGCCTTTGCGCAACAAAGGCTCGCCGCCGGTCAGGCGGATTTTTTCCACACCAAGTCCGCGCGAAATTTTGGCGACACGAACGATTTCCTCAAACGTCAGCAATTCAGCGTGCGGCAGGAATTGGTAATTGGCGTCAAACACTTCCTTGGGCATGCAGTAGGTGCAGCGGAAATTGCAGCGATCCGTGACCGAGATGCGCAGGTCGCGCAGGCGCCGGCCGCGCGTGTCGGCAAGCGAGTGTGCATCCACCGCGCCCATGAGTTTGGGCATGGCTAGAGAGCGGATATTGGCAATCGGGATAATGTTGATGGTGTCGCGCGAAGTCATGCCTACAGGATAACGGAATTGCCGCACAACTTTTGTCGCCGATAGCAGCGTTGTGAGAAACTAGCCTGATACAAATTCGCGGCTATTTTTAATGGATGAGCTTTGGAAAGATTGACGTTCGCGATTTCGGTGGTGATGGAACGCATCGCCATCAACAACCGCTGGCAATGCGAAAAATGGCAGCTAGCCGGCGTGTTGCCCGACGACGGCCGCACCACCGAGCCGCGCGTACTCATGGAGCGGGAAGGGCTGTTGCATAAGCTCTATCCGGGCTTTGTGCTGCAGGTGTTTCGCGACGAAGCGGAAGGATATTATTTGAACGTCACCGGGCCGGAACCGAAGGTATTCGTGACCTGGCGCACCGACGAGGATGGCGTGGAAATACATCCGCACCTGGTCACGTTAAGCTACAACGAAGCGGCGCGGCTGATGGACGCGCAGGAGAAAGTGGAGAGCGTGGCCATGCCGCCGGATATTCACGCAGCCCTTTCCGAATGGGTGCAGCAAAATTATCAGCCGCCGATGAAAAAGCAGCGCATCCGCCCGAAATCATTTGAGAGCAAAGATGGGCGCTACAAGGGTGGCATGTCATGACCGTTGACAAACGTGTGGATGGAAAAGGCAGCGAAGCTTTTTTCGCGCGCTGGGCGAGGCTAAAGCAAAGCGGCGAAGCGCGCGAGCTGCCACCAAAGGATGAGCCAACGGTGAGCCTTCCCGCTGCGGGCGCAATGGCAAGCACTAGCACTGGCGCACCTTTTCAGGAAAAAATGCCTGAAGAACCGCACCCAGAGCCGAGTTTACCCGTCGTCGATGTGCCGGTTGCGCTGCCTTCGCTCGACAGCCTCACGCCGCAATCCGACTTCTCGCCATTCATGGCGCGTGACGTGGATCCGCAGTTGCGCAATTTGGCGATGAAAAAACTGTTCACCGATCCGCACTACAACGTGATGGATCGGCTCGACATTTATATCGACGATTATTCCGTGCATGCGCCGTTGTCGCTGGACGTGATTCGGCAGATGAATATTTCCAAAACGCTTGGGCTGTTTGACGACGAAGAGGAAGCCGCCAAGGTTGCCGTCGATGCAGCGGAAGCAGAAGTGACGCCGGGCACGGAAGCGGCAGTGGAATCTGAGCCACTCGCGCTTGATGGTAAGCCCGCGCCAGCAGCATTGGTAGCCGAGAAAAATGCGGCGATGAAGCAGTCGTCTGTGTGAAGTGTGAGCCGGGAATACTTGATACAAAAACAGTATTAAACGTGTGTATTAAAAATTGTCGTGCAGAAGATGCAGCACTCGTAAAATCGTATAAAGTGCGAGTCGATATTAAATACAAAAAATAAAAATTTCAGGAGACGGCGATCATTCGAGAAGATAGTGCTTTAGGTGTCGTAGCCGACGTGGCGACGGCAGTTGCAGTTGAATGCGCAGGAACCGATACCCATGGTTCAGGCCATGAAGCATTGACTCTTCTCGAAGCCAACGGTTGGTCCGTTCCGGATCAGCTGGCAAATTCCCAGTCCCGTATATCCCTTGACGCAAAGATTGCCGCCTTGCTGGCACTTGGCGAATTACCGCCGTTGGCACCGGTGGCAAGCGTGTCGTACACATCCATTGGTCGACTGCTGGTCATTGCGGACAGTGCGCCGCAGGTCGCGCAAGCAATTGAAGGTTTGGATGAAACGCTGACGATCGCAGTGCTATGGACCGGCGCGTTACCTGCCCCGGTCATTGCGGAGACTGAAATCGTCATTGGTAATCTGGTCAAATTGACTGGATATCTCGGTGCATTCGAACTGCTGTTTGAATCGCAATCGGCAGGGCACCCCCAGACGGCACCGTTTGACCTGGTTTTGGATCTGCGCGCCGCGCCATTATTTCCGATGCATCAACCGCCGCAAGGTTACTTTCATGTTGGAGATGGCACAGCCCTTGCGCTTGCGTTGGCCGAACTACCCGACATGATCGGTGAATTCGAAAAACCGAAATTTTTCGCTTACAAACAATCGATTTGCGCGCACAGTCGCTCGAAAAAAACCGGCTGCAACAAATGCATCGATATTTGCTCGGCCGAGGCCATTTCATCGGCCGGCGACATCGTCAACATCGATCCACATCTTTGCATGGGCTGCGGTGCCTGTGCGACGGTGTGCCCGTCGGGCGCGATGAGCTACCAATACCCGCTGGTGGCGGATCGTGGCGCGCAATTGAAAACGCTGCTCAACAGCTATCGCGTCGCAGCTAAAGGGCAGGGTGCTGCGCCGGTTGTATTGTTTCACAACGCCACCGATGGCCGCGACGCAATTATTGCGCTGGCCAAAACCAATACTGGCTTGCCCGTCAACATGCTGCCGCTCGAAACCTGGCACGTCGCCTCGACCGGTCTCGATATTTTGCTTGGCGCAATCGCCTATGGTGCCGGGCACGTGGCGGTGCTGGCGGCGGGCAGCGAAGCGCCGCAATATATTGACGCCTTGAAAGCAGAAATGGCGTTGGGCGAGACCATCCTGCACGCGCTCGGTTTTGCCGGCTCGCACTTCTCGATCCTGGCGGCGCCGGACGGCGTGATTCCCGGTTTGACGCTGCAAAATATTGCACCCGGTGAGACGGTACCGGTGCCGGCCGGATTTAATCTCTCGAATGACAAACGTGGCACGCTCGAATTCGTCATCGAGCATTTCATGCGCCACGCAAAATTAAAGCCCGAGCAAATTGCGTTGCCCGCAGGCAGCATGTACGGAAAGTTGAACGTAGATAAACAAAAATGCACCATGTGCATGGCCTGCGTCGGCGCGTGCCCGGAATCAGCGTTGATGGACGGCGGCGACCAGCCGCAACTCAAATTTCTGGAACGCAATTGCGTGCAGTGTGGTTTGTGTGAAACCACCTGCCCAGAAAATGCGATCTCACTGGTGTCACGCTTGTTGCTGACCGACACGCGCAAAACGGCAGTGGTGCTGAACGACGCCGAGCCATTCGATTGCATTTCCTGCGGCAAGGCCTTGGGCACCAAACAAATGATCGACAACATGTTGGGTAAGTTGGCCGGGCATTCGATGTTTCAGGGCGAGGGCAAACTGAAACGCTTGCAGATGTGCGCCGATTGCCGTGTGGTGGACATGATGTCGAACCAGCACGAATACTCAATTCTCACCGGCAAGACCCGCGGATAACATTGGCGAAAATAACGTGAACATAGCCGAAGCCATCCACTTTGAACAACCTCGATTGATTAGCGCGGAAGATCAGGTGCGCGCCGATTTTTATGCGCTGCTGGCAAATTTGTTTTATCGCGCGCCGAATCATCAATTGTTGCAGGCGATCATGATCGCGCCCGAGCCTTCGATTGACAATGACCGCGCGCTGGCCGAGGCGTGGCGTGCGTTGGCGGCGGCCTCCGGTGTGGTCACCGAGGATGTATTGATCGAGGAATACGAG
>JAYVXF010000108.1:0-6802 GCA_043793345.1 Betaproteobacteria bacterium
CACCTGGCTGGGCTCGAATTCTTTCAGCGCCTTCGACCGTGATGCGGTCACTTCGGCGAACGCCGTGTGCTGACCATTCAACTGCATGCTGCCGCGCGACACAAAATTGGTGCGCTCCACCGGCTGGATCAGGATTTCGGCCCCGCCATAGTCGAAGGCGCAGCCCCAGCGAAAGCCGGGACTCGCCCATAGGACACTCTGGTATTGCGACATGGTCGGAACGCTATCGCATTTGCCCTGGAAACTCAGCAGGTTGGCACGATTGAATGTCTGGGTACCGGTGCCCAGATTGGGCGTGGTGAATCTGGCACCAATGGCGGTGCCGGCACCGCCGGTTTGCGTTGCAAACGGTGTACCTGTCGTGTCCGGCGATAAACCACGGTCCGGTTGAAAACCATTTGAAAACGACCGTTGTTTGCCGGCCAGTTTTTCCTGCTTGTCGAAGGTCAGACTGGCCATGATGTTGAAACCATCCTTGGCCAGGTCGCCGGTACCAGCAAGAATGGAGCCACGGTTAATATTGCCGCCACCGTGCTGGGTGATGTCCGAGAACGCCGTCAGTTCGACACCGGAATAGTCTTTCCTCAGGATGAAGTTGATGACACCACCGATGGCATCAGTACCGTAGATGGCCGATGCGCCGTCTTTCAACACTTCGACGCGCTCCACCGCCGCCAGGGGAATCGTGTTCAGGTCAACGGCATTGCCTTTCGCGCCATGCAGTGAAACGCGGCGACCATTGAGCAAGACCAGAGTGCTTGAAGCACCGAGCCCGCGAAGGTTCGCGCTGGTGTTGCCATTGTTGTTGCGGTCAGTCGAGCCCAACTGGATGCCGACGTTGGACGACAGATTGTCGGCACCAGTGCCGTTGGCCGAGATGCGCGCGATCAACTGCTCGGCACTGACAATGCCGGCGCGATCAATTTCAGCCTTGGTGATGACTTGAATGGGTAACGCACCATCGTCTTGTACCCGCTTGATGCTACTACCGGTCACTTCGACTTTTTCGAGTTTTTGCGGCGGGGGACTCGGTTGCTGCGCAAATGCCGGTCCAGCAATACAGATGAGCGAGATAACCTGAGCTAGTTTCTTTAATTTCACGGCGCGTTCTCCCTGTTTTGACGTTAATTAATTTTCTTCTGCTTACGTGGGCGGGGTGAATATTCCACACTCCTATTTGCGCCCCGGTCGCAGTATCCGCGTCGATTTTTTTCGTCGCGGTGATGTCGCAATAGCGCTTTCCTCGAATATTATTTATCCTGTTTCTATTCGGTCTTTGCGGCAAATATCGTAATACCACTAAACTACCACTGCCACATACTTTGCTACTGCTTCGCCAAAAATGCAATAACTGATCGCAAATATTGGTATGTTTACAACAGAATCTGCGCGGCATCGCGTTTGACTGGTGAGGCCGTGTTGTTGAGATGCGTTTTTTAACTTAACCCCTGAGGTCTCGTTTTGTTCCGACGGTTTTTCATCGCCATTTCTGTCCTGCTGCTGCCATGGTTGTTAGGCGCTTGCGCAACCCCTGCGACGGTGCGAGCACCAGCGGGTTTGCCGACGACCGTCGTGGCGTTGCTGAAAGTTGCCAACATTCCGACCGACGCCATCGGCAGCGTCGTGATCCGTGTGGCAGACGGTGCGACTGTGCTCTCGCATCAGCCGGGGGCGAGCTTGCAGCCTGCCTCCACGCTTAAACTTGTGACCTCGATTGTTGCCCTCGAACGACTCGGGCCGACCTATCGTGGGCGCGCCGAGCTGCGCACCAAGGGCGAGCTTGTCGATGGTGAACTGCGTGGGGATTTGCTGCTTCGCGGCATGGGAAATCCTGATCTGAATTGGGAAGCGTTGCAGCGAATGCTGCAAACGTTGCGGCACAAAGGCATTTCGCAAATCAATGGCGATCTCGTGTTGGATCGGCAATGGTTTCAGCCATCACGCGCCGACCTTGGTGCGCCGCCATTTGATGAGACGCCAGAGTTTCAATACAACGTAATTCCTGACGCGTTGTTGCTCAACACCAATTTACTGCAACTTGATCTTGAATCCAGCGAGCGGGAAAACACCACCAGCATGCGCATGAATCTGACCCCGGCGATGGATCGGGTAACGGTGCTATCGAATATGACGTTGGTTGATCGCGCCTGTGCCGATTGGGAAGATGGCTGGAGGCTGCCGACGGTTAGTCGCGTTGAAAATGATGCCATTCGCATCACATTGCACGGCGAGTTTCCGAATAAATGTGTGGCCTCGACCGCCATCAATATTTTGGATCGCGTCGATTTCGCTGATCGATTGTTCCGCACGCTATGGAAAAATCTGGGCGGCACGTTCAAGGGTTCAACGCGGGACAGTACGGTGGGCGATCCGTCGCCAGCCGACACGCGTTTACTCACCCAGCATCAGTCGCGCACGTTGGCCGAGTTCACGCGCGACATCAACAAGCGCAGCGATAATCCAATGGCGCGGCTGCTTTACCTCACGCTCGGCGCCATGGCTGAGAACGACAGCGAGACCGTGACCACCAAGCGCGCGGAGCGGCAAGTGCGGGCGTGGTTCAAGCAACACGCAATCGACGACGATGGTCTGGTATTGGAAAATGGCTCGGGACTATCCCGAATCGAGCGCATTCGTCCGTCGCAACTGGCGGCCGTATTGCAGGCCGCTTACCGCAGTGACTGGGCACCTGAATTCATGGCCAGTCTGCCGATTGTCGCGGTTGACGACGGCAGGAAAAATCGACTGCGCGACAGTCCGGCCGCGGGGCACGCCCGCATCAAAGGCGGAACGTTGCGCAATGTTGCGGCCGTGGCCGGCTTTGTGACCGACGCGACCGGTGCGCTTTGCATCCTGGTTGCAATCATCAATCATCCGCTAGCCAAAAATGGTGCCGCGCTGCCGGCGCTGGATGCGTTGATTGATTGGGTGGCGCGTCATCGCGAAGGCGCTGCGCCAGACCGATGAAAGACGGTGACCATCCATTCCAACAACGCAGATCGCCATTTGGCGCGGCTCCCGGGGCATAAAGGCCTGAAGAGGCGCTCCCAGACTGGGGCTGTGTTCATGACAATGAGCGGCAATCAATATGCAGCAGTGGGCTACTTGTTCGATTGCTATAACATCAGATTAATACTCGCGCCGTCATTCCGCGCAGGCGGGTGCAATTCAAAGTGATGTGCACACCATAAAACCACGGTCATTTTTTAGTGTGATGCTCAATCTGATTTGCGCCACATCGACCAAGGTAAGGGGCGGCGCGCTATTCGCGGTCTCCCTTGACCGCAGTATTAGCCCTCAGCCTCTCGACTGCCAGCGATTCGGATTGCGGCGACCGTGCATGCATGCGACGACGACGACGACCTCGGAAAACTCTTTGTAAAAAATGCCATAGGGAAATCGTTTTAGCAATGCCCGGCGCGTGCCACGATGAACGATTTGAAAGTGTCGAGGATTCTCCGCCACCTGATTCAGTGTGGATCGTAGTGCCTCGCGAAATTCGTCGCCCAAGCCAAGGCGCTTGGTTTGATACCAAAGGAAAGCGTCTTCGATATCGGCGGCTGCGTCCGCCCGAACGAGAATCGGTTTCACGCACGCCGAGTGTGCAGGCGACCCAATACAGCTTCGACCGGAATTCCGACCGGGCCTTCGCGGTCAAGTTCATCCAGCCGTCGATCAAGTTCTTCACGTTGCGCATCCGTGAGCGGGACTGCTTTTGGCATCGACGAAAGACTGTCCCAGAGATTCTCAAGGAGTTGAAGCTGCTCGTCTCGGCTAAGCGTGGTGATGTCGATCATTGGGTCGTCCCTGTAGCGAAGAAATAGTCTACTCCCTCTCCGTGATCCCTGCCTCGTGAGGGCTAACCATTTGAATCGCACCCGGCGCAGGCGGGTCTGACGGTAATTTACTGCTGCAATGGTTTGGAACTGGTATTATTTCCATCCGCACGAAAACAAGTTTTCCATCCGCATTCGAATGCGCGTCGAAAAAAAAATGGCCAGCATTGCCGGCCATTTTTTTAGTGCAATAGCCTGCGATCAGCTATCGGTTTCCAGGAAACTTTTCAGTTTCTCTGAGCGTGATGGGTGACGCAATTTGCGCAATGCCTTCGCCTCGATCTGGCGAATCCGTTCGCGGGTCACATCGAACTGTTTACCCACTTCTTCGAGCGTGTGGTCGGTATTCATTTCGATGCCGAAGCGCATCCGCAATACCTTGGCTTCGCGCGGTGTCAATGAATCCAGCACGTCCTTGGTGACATCGCGCAGCGACGTGTATTGCGCCGAATCGTCCGGTGCCAGCGTCTGGGTATCTTCGATGAAATCACCCAAATGCGAATCGTCATCGTCGCCGATTGGTGTCTCCATCGAAATCGGTTCTTTGCTGATTTTCAAAATCTTGCGGATTTTGTCTTCAGGCATTTCCATTTTCTTGGCGAGCGTCGCCGGATCCGGCTCAAGACCGGTCTCCTGCAAAATCTGCCGCGAAATGCGGTTCATTTTATTGATCGTCTCGATCATGTGCACCGGGATGCGGATAGTGCGGGCCTGATCGGCAATCGAGCGGGTGATGGCCTGACGAATCCACCACGTCGCGTACGTTGAAAATTTGTAGCCGCGACGATATTCGAATTTGTCGACCGCTTTCATCAAACCGATATTACCCTCTTGAATCAAATCGAGGAATTGCAAACCGCGGTTGGTGTATTTCTTTGCAATCGAAATCACCAGACGCAGATTGGCCTCGATCATTTCACGCTTGGCGCGGCGGGCCTTGGCCTCACCGGTGCTCATTTGACGGGCAATTTCTTTCAGATCCTTGACCGGCAGGCCGACTTCTTTTTGCAGGTTGATGAGAAATTCCTGCTCCTCGATAATCGATGGCTTGTACTTCGCCAGCGCGGCGCCGTAGCCTTTGCCGTTGGTAATTTCTTCGGCGATCCATTTCAAATTGGTTTCGTTGCCGGGAAACGATTTGATAAAGTGCGGACGCGGCATGCTGGCGTTTTTCACGCACAGCTCCTGAATGTGCCGCTCGCGCTGACGCACCGAATCAACCAGCGAACGCAGGCCGTTACACAGACGCTCGACCTGCTTGGCGGTGAAACGGATTTGCATCAACTCGGCAGAAATTTCTTCCTGCAAATCTTTGTAGGCGCGCGAACGGTGACCTTTTTCGGTCAAGGCCTTACGCATTTTTTTGTAGAGCTTACGGATGGTATTGAAGCGCGCCAGTGAATCCTGTTTCAGTTGCTCAAGGTTCGCGGCGGCAATCGAGCCATCTTCGTCTTCTTCCTCTTCGATCTCTTCTTCGTCGATGTCATCGTCTGAGAGTTCGGCTTCGGCAACTTCATCTTCATTCGGGTCGACCAGGCCATCGATTACTTCATCGATGCGCAACTCATCTTTCTCGACCATGTCAGCGAGATTAAGAATGTCCTGAATCGTTGTCGGGCACGACGAGATGGCGTGAATCATGTGCTTCAAGCCGTCTTCGATGCGCTTGGCGATTTCGATTTCGCCTTCACGCGTCAACAGCTCGACCGAGCCCATTTCGCGCATGTACATGCGCACCGGATCGGTGGTGCGGCCAAATTCGGAATCAACGGTCGAGAGCGCTTGGGCCGCTTCCTCGGCGGCGTCTTCGTCATCGGCGACCGTCGGCGCGGCTTCATTGAGCAGTAGCGTTTCGGCATCAGGCGCCTCGTCGTAAACCTGAATGCCCATTTCGTTGAACGTGGTGGTGATCGCGTCGATCTGCTCGGCGTCGACCATGTCTGGCAGGTGATCGTTGATTTCTGCATACGTCAGAAAACCACGCTCTTTGCCGAGCGTGATGAGCGTCTTCAGACGCGTCCGCTGCACCTCAACATCGACTACCTTGGCCTCGCCTTTGAGCGCCTTGAAATTGGAGACGGCAAGTTCGTCGGAGTCGCGTGCGCTTTTGGGTTTGCGTGCCATATTAAATTTTCCGTTGCCGCAGCAGGTAGCACCACGGGTGTCAAAAGGAGGAAATCGAAGTGAAGCAGGGGAACCCTCAATTATATCGAAAATCGCCTGTTTTTGATAGCTTTTTGAAGGTCCGCGCCGCGTGGGAAAGGCCGCATGGCGTCAAATCCAAATGCGCCCGAAATATGAATTTCCAAGTGTGCGACAGGATAAAATAAACGTAGATCGCCATTCTGCGCGGCTTTACGGTCACTTCAGCCCTGAGAGGCGCACCAGTGCTAGCGTCGCGACAATCCGGTTAGCCCAAGCCCATTTCCTGCGCCCGTTTCATTTCGACGCGGCGTTTTTCGGCGGCAATCGCGTCCGCGCGTAAGCGACCGAGCGCCTCGTCGAACTCCGCATCCAAATCGAAATCGGGCTTGTTGGTGTCGAGATCCGTGAGCAGCGGATGCATCGCGGCGCGATTTATTTCCGTTTCGTCGTCCGAGCCGCGAAAATGCTCGATCAACTGCGCCTGACTCACCTCGAACTCATGGTCGCGAATGAATGCGGCGACGCGGCATGCGCTGCCGACTGCGGTCGCATCATGCTCCTCAACGGCTACGTCGAAACGCCCGGCCAGCGCGGGTTTTAACAGCATCCGTGCGATCAGTTGGGCGGCGAGCCCGGCAGGTGCGGTTTTGCGCCGTGGCGCGGGCGCGCCTGGTTCGGGGCCGCGACGTTTCCATTTGCCGAAGCCTGCCTTGCTGCTTTTTCCGTCTTGCTGCGCGCCATCGTTGCTGCGTGGGTGTTGGCTGCCGGCATTATTCGCTGCGGCCACATTGCCCGCCGCCACGGGAATCAATCGCTGAATC
>JAYVXF010000109.1:0-2011 GCA_043793345.1 Betaproteobacteria bacterium
ACGTCGCACTGCGCCGTTTCAAACGTGCAATTGAAAAAACCGGTTTACTCACCGAGCTTCGTGCCCGTGAGTTTTACGAGAAGCCCACCGCCGAGCGTAAACGCAAACACGCCGCAGCAGTCAAGCGCCGTTTCAAGCGACTGCGCAGCCAGATGTTGCCGCCCAAGCTCTACTAAATTTAGAATCGTTTGGAATTTATTGAGGCAGGTGACATACGTCGCCTGCCTTTTTTATTTGTGGATGTGAATGGAGATGCGAAATGACGTTACGTGAAAAAATCAATGACGATATGAAAGCGGCAATGAAGGCGCGCGAGACCGAAAAACTCGGCGCGATTCGTCTGTTGACCGCGGCGTTAAAGCAGAAAGAAGTCGACGAACGCATTGAAATCACCGACGGTATCGTGCTGGCAATCATTGAAAAAATGTTGAAGCAGCGCAAAGATTCCATCGCGCAATTCACCACCGGCAATCGGCTCGATTTGGCAGCGAAGGAAGAGTTTGAAGTCGGCGTACTGTCGGCGTACATGCCGCAACAATTGAGTGAAGCCGACGTGGCAGAAATTCTCAATGGGGTTATCGCAGAAACCGGTGCCACCTCGGCAAAAGATATGGGCAAAGTGATGAACGCGTTGCGGCCCAAGGTGGCGGGACGCGCCGATATGGGCAAGCTATCCGCAATGGTAAAAGCGCGCCTTGGTTGAATCGTCATGCTGTGACCGCGTAAACGCAGATCGCTGACTTAGCGACCGTTATTCACGCGTCTATAATTCGCAGATGATTCCGCCGGATTTCATTCAGCAACTGCTCGCGCGTGTCGATATCGTCGACATCATCGACAAGCACGTCAAGCTGAAAAAAGCGGGCCAAAATTATTCCGCCTGCTGCCCGTTCCATAACGAAAAATCGCCGTCATTTTCGGTCTCGCCGACCAAGCAGTTTTATCACTGCTTTGGCTGTGGCGTGCATGGCACCGCGATTTCGTTTTTGATGGAATACAACGGCATGGGTTTTCGTGACGCCGTGAAAGAACTTGCCGAAGGCGTCGGCATGACGCTGCCGGTGGAAGCCAATCGCGAGGAGGCAATCGAGCGGGCGCACGAGGCCGCGTCACTTGGCGAATTCATGACGGCTGCGATGCTTTTTTATCGGCGCGAATTAAAAAAAGCACCGAAGGCGATCGAGTATTTCAAGAATCGCGGATTGACCGGTGAGATCGCGGCGAAATTCGGGCTCGGCTACGCGCCGGATGACTGGCAGGGTTTGAAGGCGGCGGTCGATGATTACACCGCGTCGGCCTTGGCGGAATGCGGTTTGGTGATCGACAACGATGAAGGCAAACGCTACGACCGGTTTCGTGACCGGGTGATGTTTCCGATTCTCGATCAGCGCGGCAATGTGATCGGTTTTGGTGGCCGCGTGATCGGTGCGGGTGAGCCGAAATATTTGAATTCGCCCGAGACACCGTTATTTGAAAAGGGTCGCGAACTGTACGGCTTGTTTCATGCACGACGCGCAATTCGTGACACCCAAACCGCCATCGTCGTTGAAGGCTATATGGACGTCGTCGCCCTGGCGCAGAGTGGCGTGGAAAATGTGGTTGCGACTCTCGGCACCGCGACCACACCGGTGCATGTGCAAAAATTATTGCGCATGGCGGACAATCTGGTCTTTTGCTTTGACGGCGACAAAGCGGGGCAGCGCGCGGCGTGGCGGGCGCTGGAGCAATCGTTGCCGGTGATCGTCGATGGCAAGGACGTGCGCTTCCTGTTTTTGCCGAGCGAGGACGACCCGGACAGTTTCGTTCGTCGTCTCGGTAAAGACGCGTTTCTTGCCGAGCTAAAAGACGCCAAGCATTTGTCGACCTATCTGTTTGACGCGCTGTCGGCGCAAGTCGATTTAGCAAATGAAGAGGGCCGCACGCGTTTGTTGATGCTGGCCAAACCGCTGCTCTCACAAATCACGGCGCCTGCGTTAAGCTTGATGTTGCAACGAAAGCTCGCCGACATTGT
>JAYVXF010000110.1:0-6784 GCA_043793345.1 Betaproteobacteria bacterium
CCAATCTGCTCCTTCCCCCGGCCACGGGGGGAGAGCGAAGCGAGGGGGCAACGGGGATGGGGGCGATGCCAACGACGGCGCGCGATCTGCAACGACACCCCCATCCCGACCTTCCCCCACATAGCGGGGGAAGGAGGCACGATTGGTGGCGATCACGCGATCACTCGCATAAATTCCAAACAGAGTGAAGCAGTACACTAGCGCAGCGGTTTATTGCGTATCGCCATGATGATCGCGGCGATGCGCGCGCTGCTGCTTGTATCATCAGTCGGCTGCGCAATCACTTCACCAATCCAGCGCTCGATGTCGGCGTTTGAAATACTCACCGCTTGCCGCGCCTCGATTGCCGCCTTCATCGCGCGCAGTTTGAGATCGCGACGCGCCGCGTGGAAAGCGGGAGGGGACTCGATGTCCAAGGCGGATTCGAGTTGCAAAATCCGCTCAGTCATTGCCTCGGACGCCGCGTCAGTGCTAGAGTTTGGCTCGGTATCGTTCTGCGCATTGCCAACGCGGAGGTGTAATGTTTTCTCCCACACTGCTGGCAATGGCGGCAACAAAGCCCAGCGCTCAGTAACATTTTCCGTAACGATCACGGCTTCAACTTCCGCGCACAACGCCATTTTTGCATCGAGCGCGTCGCAGATATTGTGCCAGCCGCGTGCAGCACTTCCAGCCAAATATTTTTGTGCGGCATCGCGTGCAGCGCGAAAGTTGGCCTCAAGTTGAGCGACTTGCGCGCGCGGCGCGTCACCGCATTTTCGCCATTCGGCATCAGCGTCCGCAACGGCGCGCTTGAGTTCGTTCGCGGACGTATCAGCCGTCAGACTCGCCAGGCGCGTGATCAATACTTCGCGCGTCGCCTGATTGGTTTTGAACTCGGTGTCCCGTGCGGCGTGCATGGCGTCGCGTTGCGTGAATACTGCATCGGTCGCGGTTTTGAATTGGTTCCACAACGCATTTTCCACCTGACGCATCAGCGGCAAGGTTTTCGCATGCGCCTGCCATTCCCCCTGCAACTCGCGCACTTTGGCGATCACGTCGCGGCTTTTGGTGTCAGCCGACAAAACATTTGCGCGCGCGATCAATTTTTCACGCGCCAATTGTGCGACACGCCGTGCCTCGGACAAAGGCGCGTCGAGGCGGTCGATGGCGACTTTCATGCGGGCGGCGAGTGCTGGCTGCGATTTGTGCGGAACGGTGTGCTCAACGGGCCCGAGTTTTCGCCATTCGAGTTGAAAATTTTCGAGTGCGCGCGCCAGCAGCCGCCAATCGGCCACGGTGGTTGCTGTGGTTGCTATGGTTGCTATGGTTGCTGCGGGCGTTGCTGCAGGCGTCATGGCCGAGGCGGCTGCGGATGCGGCCTCATTGGTGATTACGGTTGGCGCATCGGTGACAGCATCTGCTGCGGCGACCGACGGCGCATTGGACACTTCGGCGCCAAGTTTTACCGCATCAAGCGCGTCGATTAACTTGCTGCGCGCGGCGAGATTTTCCTGTCGTACCGCTTTCAGTTTCGCCAGATGCGTGCCCACCGGCAGGTACGCCGTTTTCAGTGCGGCATCGAAACGTTGCCAAAGCGGTCGACTGGTCGCGCCACCCAATTTGTCCAGCTCTTTCCAGCGACCGCGCAAATTCTCGATCGCGTCACCGTGTTGCTTGATGGCAATTTTTTCGGCGGTGCTCGCGGTCGCCAACGCTTCGGCTTCCACCACCAGATCATCGCGTACCCGTCCACCGCCCCAGTGCTGCCAACCTTTCAGGCGCGCGGTTTCGGCTTGCAACGCTTCGACGCGCGTGTGCAAAAGTTTTTCCAGCATGATCCCTTTTGCGTGATGGGATGCGTCATCAATAGCCGTTAAATATTTGCCGGTCTCACCGAGATGGCCGGCTGTGAGTGCGGCCTCCGCTTTATCGACCAGCGCGGTGACGCTTACGGTGAGCGCGTCACTGCGCGCCTGTTTGGCGGCTCGGGTTTCGTCCTTGGCGTGCCGGCGCGTTTCGGCTGAGCGCGCCTGTCGCGCATCCAATTTCGCGGTTTGCCAACCGGCAAAACGGGCATCGAGCAATGCATTGATGCGCGCGTCCGACACGGGGGCAAGTGCGCGCCAGCGTGAGGTCGGTGATGGTGGTTTTCGAGGAGGCGCTTCGACGCTAGCGCTGGCGCTGGCCGCTTCGGTCGTGGCGTCGGTGGTTGCGACCTCTGGTAAAGGCGCTGCGGGGATGGGTTGCTGTAGCTCTTCAAGGAACGCAAAACGCGCGTCAACTGCAGCGGCCAATTGCAAGGCGTCTTTTAGCTCGACCGACTTCGCATCGATCAGCACAGCGTGTGGATTGCTACTGGTCGTTGCCTGCGCGCCCGGTGCCGCTGCCAACACCGCAACGACTACCGCGCGTGCAGCCGCAAAATCGCCGCGCTCCATCGTGCCGTCGGCAACGCCTGCGCAAAGGCTCGTCATGTGCAGCAACGCCGGCTCCGCGTCCGCCAACCAGCGCTTCGCATTCAACTGCGATTCGCCGCGCTCACGCGTGAGCGAAGAAAGTTTCGTCCATAGCGTCAGATATTCGGCGCGCTGTTTGTCGTCGAGCAGTGCCTGATCGAGCGCCCCCCAGGCGCGGTCAAGTTCCACCAGCCGATTGGCAGGTATCGACGGCTCGTGTAACAGCACCGCTGCGGTCTCGATCAGCTTCGCGGCACTCACCGCAGCCAAGCGGCGATTCACCAGCGCTTCAAGTCGCTGCTTGACCGCGCGATGCACACGCCGATCATGATCGCGAAATTCCCGTTCGGCGCGCTTGAGCGCATCTTCACTCGTCAGCGCTTCCACCGCAGCTTGCTTGATGTCGATGAGCAGCGTTTGTTTCGCGATGGCCAGCAGCGCCGCGTCATCTCCCATCGCTGCCTGCAATTTAGTTTCCCACGCTGTTTTGTCGGCAAGCTGCGCAGCGATTTGCGCTGGCGCTGGCTCGGCAGGCTGCTTGGGTGCTGTTGCTAGGGCGGCGGGTGGTTCATTCTTCTTGAAAATCTTGCTGAGCATGATGGTGGCAGACGCGAGCGGGCGCAAAAAAATACGGAACGCGCATTGTGACATTTATCGGCCCGGCTTTCGTGCGGCTCGCGCAAAAGCGCGACCACACGCATAAAACCTATAATCTTTGTTCCATTTTCAGGAGCACGACATGACCATTGCCTTGATCGTTCACGGCGGCGCCGGGAGCTGGCGGCCCGGCTCGGATGACGACGCCATCAGGGGCACGACTGCTGCCGTCGAAGTCGGTCGAAAAATTTTAGTCGCTGGCGGCAGCGCGCTCGACGCCGCGTGCGCAGCGGCAGTCGTGCTTGAAGACAATCCGATATTCAATGCGGGCACGGGTGCGGTGTTGAATTTCGACGGCTTGGTGGAAATGGACGCGTGCGTGATGCTTTCAGCACACAGTCAAATCGGCGCGGTCTCGGGCTTGCAGCGCGTCAGAAATCCGATCATCGTCGCGCGTCAGGTGATGGAACAAACCGATCACGTCATGCTCACCGGCGACGGCGCCACGCGATTCGCGCGCGCGATGGGCCACCTTGACTATGACCCGATCACGGCAGCCCGCCACGCCGATTGGCAGGACAAGAAAGCCAAGCTGGCTGTCGCGGTCGGCACAGATGGAAATGGCGCGATGAAAATTCGCAATTTCCTCATGAGCCATCCCGAGTATGCGGGCGGCACCATCGGCGCGGTGGCACTCGATGCAGCAGGCGTGCTGTGCGCCTGCACCTCGACCGGTGGCGTCACCATGAAAATGGTGGGTCGCGTCGGTGACGCGCCGTTGCCAGGCTGCGGCACCTACGCGTCAAAATTTGTCGCGGCCTCCGCCACCGGCACCGGTGAATACGTGATCCGCTCGCTGGCAACGCGACAAATTTCGGACAATATCGAGAGGGGAATGAGCCTGGAAGCCAGTATTGGCGCGGTTCTTCAGGCATTGGGAGACGATTTCGATGCGGATGTCGGCTTCATCGGCATCGACGCCCAGGGCAATGCGGTCGGCGCGCACCGCACGCCGCATATGCCGCACGCATGGTTTTCGGGCGCGTCTGAAATCGTCGCGAAAATGCGCGCCTGATGCCACGCGCCGATAACATCCTGCTTGAAACAGAACGTCTGATTTTGCGCCGCGTGACACTGGCGGATCTGGATGACATGGCGCGACTCAACGGCGACGCAGTCGTTATGCGCTACATCGGCGATGGCGCGGTGTGGTCGCGCGCGCAAAGTGAAGCGCGCATCCGGCGCATTCAAAAAATTTACGATATTTTTCCGGGACTGGGTTTGTGGGTTGGCGAGGAAAAACCAGCGCGGCGGTTCATTGGTAACTTCGCGCTTATTTACGTGCCGAAGACGGTCGAAGTGGAAGTCGGCTATCGCTTGCGGAAATCAGCCTGGGGGCGCGGGCTGGCGACCGAGGGTGCGCGTGCCTTGGTGCGCTATGGCATGTACGAGTTAGGACTTGATCGGGTGGTGGGCCTGACCCATCCTGATAACGAGGCGTCCAAACAGGTGTTGATGAAAGCGGGCTTTAAGGCGCGTGGCGTCGGGCACTACTACGGCAAGGATTTGCCTTATTTCGTCGCCGAAAAATCTGCAGTCTTGTTGCCCTCACCCCGCTCTCTCCCAATGGACAGGGTGAAGAATGAGGCCGCCTAGCCGGCCTTTCTAAGGATGGCTTGATACGCCCCCGACGACAAGAACACGCCGAACGTAATCGCTGCAATGCCGATGTAGTCGCTCGTCCGTGGCCATTCGCCCAATAGCGGAATGGCGGTGAGCATCGCCAGCGCCGGCACGAGGGAGGCGAAGCTTGCACCAAGTGAGGCGCCCAGAATCACCACCGCACGCGCGTAGGCAAACAGGGAAATAATGCTCACGAAAATTCCCTGATAGATTGTTTGCGAGATGACGGAGCCGAGCGACGCATCGACAATGCGGTGCGGCAAAAAAAGCATGTACACGGGCAGATACACAATCGCCGAAACGACCGACACGACCGCAGCAGCTTGCAGTGGTGTGAATCCGGATTGTCCGGCCGAGCGCATCGCGACCGTGAAGCTCGCCCAGCAGATGGCGGCAGCCAAAAATAATAAATCGCCGCGCCAGTTGCCGCTGGCAAAATCAGTCAAACCCGTGCCGACAAAAATAAAAATGCCAACGGGGATCAGCATCAATCCAAGTTTGCGCACGCCGGCGATTTTTTCATGCAGAAAAAACATGGCCAATAGCGCCGCCCACAGCGGCATCGTCCCCGGGATTAAAGCGCCGGCGTGTGCGGCCGGTGCGAACTGCAAGCCAGTCGAGGCGATCAAGACATACGGCACGCCTGCGCCGCAGACAATCACCAACCATTTTTTTAAGCCAACCTTACCTATGCCGAAGCCTTGTCGATACACGACCGGTGCAAGTAATAATCCTGCGCAGGCAAATCGCAGTGCGGTGATATCGTACGCTGACAGCGAAGTCGTTACGCCATGGCGCGTGAGTAAAATCCAGCCGACCCAAATGGCGATGGCGAACAAGCCCCACGCCGCGCCGTGCAGATATTTGGCGCGCGATAAAGTCACTTGGGAGGATGAAACGGCGAACGGCGGGGAGGACAAAGCAGGCTTTCAACACTGAGCTAAATTTTAACAGAATGACCGTCACCGTCCTACAGTCTGTCGCGCTTAACCCCCTTACAATGAAGGCCATGAAAGTTGCCAAACCCTACAAAATTCCCCGCTCCACCTTGGTCGTGATCCACACGACGAAGCTGGAGGTGTTGCTGATCGAGCGCGCCGAGCATGGTTACTGGCAATCGGTGACCGGCAGCCAGGATGCAGACGAGACGCTCGCCGAGACGGCAGCGCGCGAGGTGATGGAAGAAACCGGCATTGACGCGGCGCAGTTTCAGTTGACCGACTGGCGACAAAAAAATGCCTACGAAATCTATCCCATCTGGCTGCATCGCTACGCGCCCGGCACCACGCACAATACCGAGCATGTATTTGGATTGTTGCTGCCGGATCGCGTGAGCGTCACCCTGCATGCGGGCGAGCATTTGCAATATGTGTGGCTGCCGCATGACAAAGCGGCGCCGCTGTGCTTTTCACAATCCAATCGCGATGCCATTCTTGAATTGCCGCAGCGCGTGGCTCGACACGAGCCGAAATCGGGCAAACCATGACCGAGCGCATCACCATTGCCACCTACAACATTCACAAGGGTTTGAGTCCGCTCAATCGTCGCCTGGTGATCCACGACGTGCGCGAAAAAGTGCAAGGGCTGAATGCGGACATTGTATTTTTGCAGGAGGTACAGGGCGCGCATACCAGACGCGAAAACAAATTCGACGACTGGCCAAATTTGGCGCAGCACGAGCACATCGCCGACGGCCGCTACACCGATCTGGTTTATGGCCTGAACGCGCGCGACAAGCACGGCGACCATGGCAATGCCATTCTCTCCGCATTTCCGGTCATCAACTGGGTCAATCGTGATGTATCGCATCACCGCTATGAGGCGCGCGGTCACTTGATGGCGCGCATCGATATTGCAGGATGGAAAGTACCGTTGACTTGCGTGTGCGTGCATCTGGGGCTGTTTGCCCGCAGCCGCAGGATGCAGGTCGAGCGTCTGATCGAGTTTCTGCATGAGGCCTCGCACGACGGTCCGCTGCTGGTGGCGGGCGACTTCAACGATTGGCGCGCCGGCTCCAGCGGCACCAGCAAACGCCTGCGCGACGCGTTGGGTCTGGTCGAAGTTTT
>JAYVXF010000111.1:0-2006 GCA_043793345.1 Betaproteobacteria bacterium
AGATGTTTTCAACGAAACTCGTCGACGGCGCGAGCAGGGTCGCAGATGCGCAAGATTTGATTGCCGACAACAAAGCGCCAAAGAAAAACACCTGCGCAACAAACGGCATTTGCGTGAGGATAAACGTCGGCAACACGCGCTGCGGGTCGGCTAGAAGCAGCTCCTTGGTTTTTTCCGGCATCGCCAGCACCGCGCACGCGACGACGAACATCGGCACAAACGCAAACGCAAGATAAGAAAGCCCGCCGATCACCGCACCGCGCGAGGCGGTCTTGGCATCTTTGGCCGACATCACGCGCTGGAAAACATCCTGTTGCGGAATCGAGCCGAGCATCATCGTGATCGCTGCAGCGAAGAAAAAAACCACGTCGTGAAAATTGGGTGCTGGGAAAAAGTTGAACCACTCTTTTGTTTGCGCCAGTGCGAAAACTTTGTCCGCGCCCCCCGCCAAACCGCCCGCCATGAAGGCAATGATCGATAGACCAATCACCAGCACAATCATCTGAATAAAATCCGTCCACGCAATTGCCAGCATGCCGCCAAAAATCACGTAAGCCAATACCGACAATGTGCCAATCACCATGCCGGTGTCGACGCCGATGGCATTATTGCTCACCACATTGAACACCAAGCCCAGCGCGGTGATTTGCGCCGCGACCCAGCCAAGGTAACTCAGGATAATGGTGATGGAACAAAATATTTCGACCGTTTTGCCATAGCGCCGACGATAAAAATCGCCGATCGTCATCAGGTTCATTCGATACAAACGTGCCGCGAAAAACAAGCCGACGAACACCAGACACATCGACGCGCCGAATGGATCCTCGACGACGTTATTCAATCCGCCCTGAGCGAATTTGGCACTGATGCCCAGCACCGTCTCAGCCCCAAACCAGGTCGCGAACGTCGTGGTGATAATCATCACCAGCGGCAAGCTCCTGCCAGCCAGCGCAAAATCGGTGGAGGTTTTTACACGTGTTCCCGCATATAGACCGATGGCCAGGGTGCCCAGCAGATACAGCACGACAAAACCCAACAGCGCGTTCATGTGCTTGTCCTTTCTTTTACGACTCTACTATTGCGTGCCGCGAATATTGAAACCATCAATAAAGCAAATAGCCGAACAGCAATACGACATACATCCCTGCCACCATCGCCGCCAGGATCACCAGCACCAGCAACACCAATGATTGCCAGCGCTGGGTGCGGTTGACGCGATCAATCGCGCGCTCGATCGCCTCCAGCCGCGCCGATGGGTCGTTCTCGAGGGCACGATGCACCAGCCGCGGCAACTGCGGCAAGGTTGATGTCCACAGCGGCCCCTCTTTTTTCAACTGCTTCAGGAGCCCGCGCCAGCCCAGTTGTTCGGTCATCCATTTTTCCAGAATCGGTTGCGCGACCGGCCGCAAATCGAGCTCCGGATAAAGCTGTCGCCCCAATCCTTCGACTTGCAATAACGTCTTTTGCAGCAGCACCAACTGCGGCTGAATCTCCATGCGAAAGCGTCGCGATACTTCAAACAATCGCAACAACACGTTGCCGAAATAAATTTCCTTTAGCGGTTTATCAAATATCGGCTCGCACACCGAACGGATCGCGCTCTCAAACTCATCGACGCGGGTTTCTTTCGGCACCCAGCCCGCTTCGATATGAATGACCGCCACCGCCTTGTAATCGCGCTGGAAAAACGCCGCAAAATTACGCGCCAGATAATTTTTATCCGCGTCTGCCAATGTGCCCATGATGCCGAAATCAACACCGCAATAAATACCGTTGCGACCCACAAAAATATTGCCCGGATGCATATCGGCGTGAAAAAATCCATCGCGAAATACCTGCGTGAAAAATATTTTCACGCCATCTGTCGCCAGCCGCGCAATGTCGATGTTGGCCGCTTTTAGCTGGGCAATATCGTTGACCGGAATCGCGTCGATGCGCTCCATCACCATCACGTCTTTATGGCAATAATCGAAATACACTTCGGGCACATAGAGCAATTTGCCGTC
>JAYVXF010000112.1:0-6724 GCA_043793345.1 Betaproteobacteria bacterium
CGCCGGCGGTTCAGTCCAACAAGGTTTATCTGTCGCGGAGGCGTTCGTGGTTCCAATCAGTTCGGCAGCGCGACAGATAAACGCTATTCGTTAGGCATCGCATGTAGCGCTATGAACGAGTTCAAGCTCAAGCCCTGGAATCGCGGCATCACCGATGAGGAGCTACTCGTCGACCTGCGGCGCGTAGCTAGCACCCTCGGAAAGGTGACAGTCTTGTACGACGAGTATCCAGTTCACGGCCGCTGTGCTTCACGTGTCTTTGAAACCCGCTTCGGCTCCTGGAATGAGGCCTTACGAGCCGCCGGACTTGAGGTTGGAAGGCGGCAAGATATCTCCGATCAAGAGCTATTTGAGAACATGGAGCGCGTTTGGACTCTCCTTGGTCGCCAGCCACGCAGAGAGGAACTGAAGAAGCCGACATCCGCGTTCTCAAAAGGCACATACGAGCGGCGGTTCGGTGGCTGGCGACAAGCACTTGAGAAGTTCGCTGCGTTCGCAAATGGGGGCCCTCCTCTTGAGCCTGCAAGTCGGTCTTCGTCTAAACCAGTCGTGTCCCCGCGGTTCCCAGATTTGAGAATGCGATGGCGCGTTCTGACAAGAGACTCATTTCGTTGCTGCTCTTGCGGCCGAAGCCCAGCTACCGAGCACGGCGTCATCTTGCACGTCGATCACATAGTTGCATGGAGCAAAGGGGGAACCACCGATGAAGAGAATCTCCAAACCCTCTGCGAACGTTGCAATCTTGGCAAGAGCGATGCCTAACCAGTCATTGCAGCGGACTGCCTGCGGCAGCCGCTGAATTCCAACGTTAGGTGCTCAACGTGTCGCTATCGCCCTGTCGCCTTTGTCTTAAGCGCGTAGGTTGGGCTGGGCATTATCAAGCCCAACATTAACCCACGCCATCTTTTCCATAGACAGTGTCAGCCGCCCGATGCCAAGCAGCCGCACGCCGCACATGTGCGTGCCTAACGGGATTGACGTGAAAATAGCATCGATGTTGGGCTTGATGAAGCCCAGCCCAACCTACCGACTCCATGGATTGAACAAGGTAACCCCGCTCGCTTCCATATCCCGAACGTTGCGCGTAACGACGGTGAGCGCGTAGGTTGGGCTGGGCATCATCAAGCCCAACATCAACCCACGCCATCTTTTCCATTGACAGTGTCAGCCGCCCGACGCCAATCAGCCGCACGCCGCACATGTGCGTGCCTAACGGGCTTGACATGAAAATAGCATCGATGTTGGGCTTGATGAAGCCCAGCCCAACCTACCGACTGCCAGCCGCTCAACGCCGCGCTTACGCTCGCCCACGGAGATTGCTGCCAGAAAAAGTGTCAAGTCGTCTTTTTTCGCAAACTACGCCATGACGGCGAGGCGGTAGCGAAATTTTAAGATTTCACGCGTCGGTGATTGAGTTTGATCGCCTCAATGCGTCACGCCCGGCACTCCCGTCGGCACAAACGCCCACCCCCAGTACACCAACCCAATCACGGCCGCCACACCCGCCATCCCGAGCATCCACCGCCGCCGCGTCAGCACGCAGATGGCTGCGAGCGAAATGGCGATCTGGATGAAGGTCATCGATTGCGCAAGTTTGTCATGGGGATGAAGCGCATGCTTGGATTTCTCATCGGCTTCCACAGACTGCTTTTCAAATGCCTCTGCGGCTTTCTTGATTTCTTCCTTCTCGCCCTTGTAGCGCGTTACTTCAGAGGCATATTTCAGTTTTTTTTCCGGATCCGCCGACAGCGCTTCGGCAAGTTCGGCCAGATTTTGTTTGGTGCTTTTTCCCTGATAGAACGCCCATTGATTCGACGCGTCGGCCTTTTTCAGCACCGCCTCATTTTTGAAATACAGCGCTTCATTTTGCGTGTGCCCACCCTGATAGCTGACGATCGCACCAATGGTCGCGAGCACCGCCGTGAAGACCGCCACCCATTGGACGAAACCACCGCCCGACTTGTGCGCCTGATCACCGCCACCACCATGGCCATCGTTGCCATGATCGCCTTCGCCGTGCGCGCCTGCTTCGAGCGCGTGATCGTGTGGACCGTGTACGTGAAATTGACCGCCTGACATATCGTTCTCCTGAGTTAAAAACTGTTGCGATTATGCAGCCAGTTTGCGACAAGCGCGGCAACGCGGAATCTGCGCAGAATTTATTCGCGGTGGTTTTCCGCAATCCACTCTGTCAAAATACTTCTTTCAGGGTTGAAATCAAACAAAAATCAAACATGAAACGAATCCTTGTCACCGGCGCGGCCGGCTTTATCGGTTCCACTCTTTCGCACAAGCTGCTGGCGCGCGGCGATACGGTCGTCGGCATTGATGATCTCAATGACTATTACGATCCGACACTGAAAGAGGCGCGTCTTGCGCGTCTGGAGTCACAGGCCAATTTCAGTTTCCAAAAACTCGATATTTGTGATCGCGTTGGCATGGAAGCCTTATTCAAACGCGAACCGTTCGACGCCGTCATGCATCTTGCGGCGCAGGCCGGCGTGCGCTATTCGCTCACCAATCCGCATGCCTACATCAACGCCAACGTGATCGGATTTACCAACGTGCTCGAAGGCGCCAGGCATTCGAAAGTGGGCCACTTGGTGTTTGCCTCGTCGAGCTCGGTGTATGGCCTGAATTCACGACTGCCGCTGGCCGAGAGTGACAACGTTGACCATCCGGTCTCGCTATATGCCGCGACCAAAAAAGCCAACGAACTGATGGCACACAGCTACGCACATTTGTTCGGTCTTCCGTGTACCGGCTTGCGGTTTTTTACCGTGTATGGCCCGTGGGGTCGGCCGGACATGGCGCTGTTTCTATTTACCAAGGCGATTCTGGCCGATGAGCCGATCAATGTTTTTAACCACGGCAAAATGGTGCGCGATTTCACCTATGTGGACGATATTGTTGAAGGTGTGATGCGGGTGATTGATCGGCCCGCTGCGCCGGATCCGGCGTGGGTTGGCGCGCAACCAAACCCTGCCACCAGCCCGGCGCAATATCGTGTTTTCAATATCGGCAATAACAGCCCGGTAGAGCTGATGCGCTACATTCACGCGCTCGAAGATTGCCTCGGCAAAAAAGCGCAAATGAATATGTTGCCGATGCAGCCTGGCGATGTGGCCGCCACCAACGCCGATGTTTCGCGTTTGCAAGAGTGGGTCGATTTTCGACCGCAGACCAAGGTCGAGGATGGCATCGCGCGGTTTGTGGAATGGTATCGGCAGTATTACAAAGCATAGCAAGGGAGAATAAATTGTCACCACAAATTATTGCCGTCGTTGGTTTGGGTTACGTTGGTCTGCCGCTGGCGGTCGAATTCGGCAAACATCTGCGCACGATCGGCTTTGATATTTCGCCTGAAAAAATCGCCGCATATCGCAAACACACCGACCCGACCGGCGAAGTTTCCAGCGAAGATCTACGCGCTGCAACAAAGCTCGACGTCACCAGCGATACGGCACTTCTCGCGGAAGCGGATATTGTCATCGTCGCCGTACCTACGCCGGTGACCGATGCGCGCCTGCCCGATTTCGGCCCCTTGCTTAGCGCCAGCCGTGCCATCGGCCCGCACTTAAAGCGCGGCGCGATTGTGGTTTATGAATCGACCGTTTATCCGGGCGCCACCGAAGAGGTTTGTATCCCTGAACTTGAGCGCGCCTCGGGCATGAAATGGAAGGAAGGATTCTTTGTCGGCTATTCGCCCGAGCGGATCAATCCGGGCGACAAAGAGCACACCCTTACGCGCATCATGAAAATCGTTTCCGGCGACACACCAGAGACATTGGCGAGGCTCGCGGATGCCTACGGTACGGTGGTGAAAGCGGGTATTTTCAAAGCATCGAGCATTCGCGTGGCCGAGGCCGCAAAGGTAATCGAAAACTCGCAGCGCGATTTGAATATTGCGTTCATGAATGAGCTGGCAATTATTTTTAACCGCATGGGTCTTGACACGGCGGAAGTGCTCGAAGCGGCCGGCACGAAATGGAATTTCCTGAAATTCAGGCCCGGCCTGGTGGGTGGACACTGCATCGGTGTTGACCCTTACTACCTCACCTATCAGGCGGAAAAATTTGGTCATCATCCGGAGGTGATTCTGGCCGGTCGACGCATCAACGACAGCATGGGTGCTTACGTTGCCAAGCAAACTGTAAAGACGCTGATCAAAACGCGCGGCAACCTGAATGGCGGCGTGGTGAATGTGTTGGGTCTCACGTTCAAAGAAAATTGCCCGGATCTGCGCAACAGCAAGGTCGTCGACATCATTCGCGAACTAAAAGAATACGGGATGACCGTTCACGTTCACGACCCGCACGGCGAATCAGCAGAGGCGGAACACGAATACGGTATTTCACTTACCCATTGGGACAAGCTGCCCGCAGCCGACGCGCTGGTGCTCGCTGTGTCACACAAGGAATATCTGGCGATGCCGCTCGACACGCTGCTCTCCAAGGCGACACCGAAAGGCTGTGTGATCGACGTGAAATCGGCGCTGGATCGCGCGAGCGTCTCGGCCAGAGGATTTACCTTGTGGCGGTTGTAGGCCTCAAAACGTAATCTCGGTTTTCACCAAAAACTGTACCGGCTTAATCCCCGGTACGCGATTGAGCGGCACCGCGATATCGGCGTGCAACACATTCGCAAACGCGGCGCGATCCAGCGCGATGCGTAAGCCCACGCCGACATCGGCCAGCCAGCCGGGGTTTGAGATATTCTGATTGAGCCCACCCCACGCGCGGCCGGCGTCAAAAAACACCGCGCCGCCGACGCGCAACAAACGAAACGGATACCAATCGGTGTAGGCGCGTTGCTCAAGCGCGAGCAATGCGCGGCGCTCACCGGCTTGATAGCGCGATTTGTAACCGCGCAAGCCGTTGCTGCCACCCAGCAACAATTGGTCGGCGAGACCGCCGCCGCTGATGCGGTCTGCAGACAATGCAGCGTAAAACAGCGCCGAGTTGCCCTGCGGAAGGTAGTAACGCGCAACGCCACCGATCTGCGTCATAGGCGCACCGGTGCTGGCAATGCGCCGCTCCGCTGCTGCGGAAACGAGCAGGTCGCGGTTAGCGGCGAATGAAAATCCGTTGCTGGCGGAGACGAAATATTGCCACGCAGAGCGCGTCGATCCGAGCGACGCAAGGGAGCGGGTGATTTGCACCTGCGAGTTAAAGCCGAGCCGAAAAAATTCGGGGCGACCAATCTGATCACGGTTTTTCAGTTTCACGAATCGATCTTCCACCAGGTCGACACGGAAAAATACCGCGCGCTGATCCTGTGTCACTGGCAATAGTGCAGGCGCGAGTGTGGGAAATACGCGACCCGGTTCGGCAAGATAGACGTCGTCGCGAAGCCGTCCGCCGATCAGAAAGCGCTGCGTCCAGCCGTTGATGAGGCCCGGCGAAAAGCCACCGAAAACTTCCATCGTTTTTTGCCGATGTCGATATTGGCTGACGGTCTCACCGGCGTTGTAGATCGAATCGATGCGGTCATCGTCGCTAAACGTTGCCCCCGCCGCCCAGCGCGTGTCGAGTGCGTAGAAAGGTCGCACGATTGCTGCCGCCTTGCGTTTGCCATCGTCGAATCGCGCCTGCGTGTAGCCAATCTGCGTCCATCCATCGAAAGCCTGCGGGTAGGACACTTCAAATTCGCTGCCCTTGCGATCCGCGTCCGAGGTGCGCGAAAACCCGATGCGTAATCCCGTGCCGAGCAGGTTGTATTCCTTGATGCCGAAACTGGTTTTGTTATTGCCGCCCGAGCGCGATACGCTACCCGCCACGTCAATCGTCCAGGTGTCACGGGTGGTGACCGCAATATCGACCATGCCATCGGCCTGCGCCACCGGCTTGATCTCGACATCATAGATAAAACGCACATTGCGTAACAGCCGTTCGCTCTCTTCGATTTTTTGTGCGGAGACCTTTTCGCCAGCCTTGAAAAGCAGTATTTGTTGAATCACCTGCGGGCGGGTTTGGATGTGCAGCTTGTTGGCGGTGCGGAACAACCAATTATTTTCTCGTACGTCGTCGAGATCGAATATGTTCTGCACATCAATGCGAATTTGTCGGATGACGGTGCCTGTGGATTCCAATTCGGCGAAGGTCGATGCACCGCGCTCGGCTGGTTTCGACTCAAGCGCGAATGACGGCTCCACAAGCAGCAGGCACGCCGCAATGCAAGACAATGCTGTCGATGGCTTGACGTGAAGAATGCGGATGAATTGTCGAATCATGAGCGAAGCATATCGGTTTTTATGGTCTGTCGCGCTAAGCATCCGCGCGCAGTAATTGCGGTCAAAAATAAATAAAGCTTGCAATTTTTAATGTAACTGTATAAAAATACAGACATGAATGAACTTACCTCCCGCCAGCAGGAAATTCTCGCCTTTCTCAAAGCATGGATTTTAGAGAACGGTATGCCCCCCACCCGTGCCGAAATGTGCGCCTCGCTCGGCTTTCGTTCGCCGAACGCTGCCGAGGAACACCTGCGCGCACTGGAGCGCAAAGGTGCCATCGAGATGCTGGCCGGCTCGTCGCGCGGCATTCGCATTCGTGAGGGCGGCGCAATGGGTTCAGAAGCGGCCAATGACGAGGAAGGCGGCATGCCGTTGATCGGCAAGGTCGCAGCGGGCTCACCGATTCTCGCGCAGGAAAATGTCGTCGGTCGCTATCCGGTCAGCCCGTTGATGTTCAAACCGAAGGCGGATTATCTGTTGCAAGTATCC
>JAYVXF010000113.1:0-20015 GCA_043793345.1 Betaproteobacteria bacterium
AACGACCAGGTTATTTTCGTTGGTAAGCCTGAGTCGCCCGGATTTCGCCAATAGGTGTGCCAGTGATCAATGATCTTCAGGCGCAACGCAGCCTCAATCGCGTGCCCCGGCTGGACTGCGGCATAGCGGGAAACAATTTCCGCTTCGACGTGCGGTGTCTTGACGTAGGCCGCGAACAAACTGGTCGCGCTGGATACTAAAAAGGCAAAAAGCCCGATGGCGGAGTTGAGTTGATTTCGGGAGCGCATGCGTGGACCGGCGTTGAGGCCGCAGAGAAGGCTGGGAGCAGAGGACGACAGTACCATCGGTATTGGAGTATCAAGTAAGCCCGATGTTCCCGGCATCCCAAGTGCGCCTTTGTAAAAGATGGTGCCCACAGTCGGATTCGAACTGACGACCTACCGCTTACAAGGCGGTTGCTCTACCCCTGAGCTATGCGGGCACATTTTTAATCGACGAAAGCGGCAATGCGCCGGGGTGGTGCTGTTGAGAGGAATCGAACCTCCGACCTACTGATTACGAATCAGTTGCTCTACCAACTGAGCTACAACAGCACAAATTCACGAACCCAAAATTATAGCGCAGCTGCGCTTACTCGCCAAGCAGGGAATGCGGGCCGGGTGCGATTCAAAGTGGTGCGGAGACCATACAACCATTGTCATTTCGACCGCCGGGAGAAATCTGCTTGCATCCGCTGAAGGCGTGCAGCAGATTTCTCCCCGCGGTCGAAATGACAATTTTTTAGTGTGATGATCAAACTGAATTGCGCCACATCGGTTTGAATTGCACCCCTGCGGGCGCAAATTTCATTTGCCATGGTATCGCCGCCTGCTAATAATTGTGAATAGCCGCCCGCTGCCGCTACGGCCTTTAGCGGCAATGGCAGAGGAACGGGTCGGCAAGGCTTGGTTCGCTGGAGCGCCAGTCGCGCAGCATCAACGTCAGGGGCAATTCCAAGGCGCGTACAAAAAAAGTCGTGAGCCGAATCCTGAACACGCGAACTGCTCCGTCAGTCCATTCCGTTGTAAATTTTGTCGTTCGTCTTTCGATTCGCCACCGCTCAACGCAGTACTTCGACCGATTGTCGGCTTGGGGCTGGAGCGTTGAGTTGTTTTAACTACAATCCGATTCATCCTGTTGGAGCGACAAAATGAAACGAACCAAGGGCTTTACCCTGATTGAATTGATGATAGTGGTTGCCATCATTGGCATTCTCTCCGCGATCGCCATACCCGCCTATACGGACTATGTCACCCGTGCGAAGATTCCTGAAGCAACTTCAAACCTCGCCGACCTGCGGGTGAAGATGGAGCAGTACTATCTCGATAACCGCACCTACCCCACGGTCGGTTGTGTTGTATACCCTGCCGTTCCCCTTGCCACCCAGCTTCAGGTTCCCGCAGCGGGGAATTTCGCGTTCTCGTGTGGAGCGCCAACCGCAATAGCCTATACGCTTACCGCAACCGGTGTTGCTGGGACAAGCATGAGCGGATTCACCTATACGGTAAATCAAACTAACGATAAGGCGACTACCGCCGTGCCTACTGGTTGGACCACGGCAGCCTGCTGGGTCACCAAAAAGGGGGGAGAGTGTTGAGCACATCGTTTCAGCGCGGCGTATCCCTGATCGAGCTCTTGATTGGCATCGCCATCGTCGGCATCCTGTTGGCGGTGGGATTGCCAAGCTATAAGGCGTGGATACAAAATTCGCAGATCCGCAACGCGGCGGAATCGGTTTTGAATGGCATGCAACTTGCCCGTGCCGAAGCGGTGCGCCGTAACGGCAATGTGCAACTGTTGTTTGGCACCGCATCGAGTTGGACGATAAGTGTGCCCGCTACCGCTGAACAAATCCAGACGCGCTCAGCCAGCGAAGGGTCGGCAAATGTCACTGCGACAATTTTGCCCGCAGGTGCCACGACCATCACCTTCAACTCCCTTGGAAGGGTAGTGACGAACGCTGACGCGAGCGCCTCAATCACCCAGGCAGACCTGACTGTACCGACGACAATATTGGCAGCTTCGGAAGCCCGCGAATTGCGTATCCTGATCGGTGCCGGCGGCAATGTGCGCATGTGCGATCCCGATCCCGGTGTGCCTGTGGGCGACCCGAGGAGATGCCCGTGAAATTATTGCGACAGGCGTATCGATGAAACCACATATCATGCTCTCCGCCCAGCGCTGCAGTCAACGCGGCTCGTTGCTGCTTGAAGGGATCATCGCCATCCTGCTTTTTTCGCTGGGAATTCTGGCATTGATGGGGCTCCAGACCATCGCGATCAGCACGACGGCGGATGCCAAATACCGCGCCGAAGCCGCCTTTCTCGCCAATCAGATCATCGGCAAGATGTGGGTCGCCGACCGTGCCAATCTGGCAATCTATGCCCATCAACCGACGACAGGTGCTGGAAACTGTACTTTTAGCGGCGCTACGTCCACCTATGTGGGCGTGACGGACTGGCTGGGTAGTTCCACCACTTCGGGAACGGTGGCTGGAAACCTGCCGGGAGCGACCGCAGCCCTGCAACAAATCACTATCGGCGCGAATAATCTGGTGACGGTCACCGTTTGCTGGAAGGCGCCGAAGGAAACCGTTCCACACAAGCACGTCGCAGTGACGCAAATCAATTAATAAGGACGAGGGTCGCAAAATGTTTTTCAACCAACACCAAGGACGCCGATCTGACCACGGATTCAGCCTGGTCGAAATCATGATCGGGGTGATCATCGGCATGCTTGGCATCGTGATCATCATGAAGGTATTTCTGGTTTCCGAAGGCCAGAAGCGCACCACCACCGGTGGGGCGGATGCGGTGGAAAACGGGCTGATGGCTTTGTTCACCATGGAGCAGGACATACGCATGTCGGGTCTGGGGCTGGTTGGATTGGGTTGTAACCTCATCAATACCTACGACGAAAACGCAACACCCAAAATCGGCATCGCAAAGCCATTTTGGCCGGCGACTATCACACGGGATAGTCCTGCCGCCGGATCCGACCAGGTGGCCATCCTGTATAGCGCATCGCCGTTTGGCAACATTCCGAGCACGATCACCAGCGCAATGCCGAATTCATCGGCGATACTCAATATTCTGAACGGGGACGGCTTTGTACAAGGCGATATTTTTATCATATCGCAGCCCCCCTTGAATTGCTCAAGGGCTCAGGCCAGCCAGGACGGGTCTAGAACCGGGCCCACCTGGAATCTGCAACATAACTCGGGTGTGGGGTTCCCATTGAACCCTTCTGGCGGCGCGAATATTTTCCCCAAGCCCCCTGGATGCGTTGATACGGGGCCACCGTCGACTTGGACCTGCGGTTACGCCGCTGGCGCAAGAGTGACCAACTTGGGGCGCATGGTCGATCACACCTACTTCGTGCAAGGCACGAATTTGATGTTGCGCGACAACAACGCGCCGATCGCCGCAGGCACCAATCCGCTGCCAGTGGTCAACGGCATTGTGGCGATTCGGGCGCAATACGGCAGAGATACCAACGGCGATGGCTTTGTCGATATCTACGACAACAATGCCGCTTCCCCAATATCTGCAAAAGAGGTTATCTCTGTTCGGCTTGCGGTCGTCGCGCGCAGTGGCCAGCAGGAGAGGGAGAACGTGTCGCCCGACCCCGTGATCCTTTGGAGCGGAGGAACCGCTGGTGTCGGGGGGAACGGAGGGGCGCTGTCGCTGGACCGGACTTATCGCTACAAAGTCTATCAAACCATCATACCTTTGCGGAACGTCGTATGGAACACCCCATGACAAACAACGCTGTGCGCATTAGACCAACACCAGCACGAACGCAAACGCGGCGTGGTTTGTCGCCCGTCCTGTCAGGAGCAAGACAGAAAGGCGTGGTGTTGTTCATTGCGCTTATCGTTCTGGTGGCGATGACGTTAGCCGGTCTCGCGCTGGTGCGCTCGGTCGATACGTCCAACATCATCGCCGGCAATCTTGCATTCAAACAAAGCACAACACAGGCAGCCGATGTCGGCATTGAAGTGGCTGTTAGCGCGCTGCCAACTATTATCGCCACGACTCTCGATAGCGTTGTCACTAGCGTTGCCCCCGGCGCATCGTACTTGTACTACCCCACGCGCCGCGTGGATGACGCGAAGGGCGTTCCCACCACCACCGAATATACCGCGTCGGCCGGCGCGGGGACGGCGATAAACTGGAGCAGCGTGCCTATTGCATCGACCGTTGCCGGCAATGAGGTAAAGATCGTGATTGATCGCCTCTGCCGGGGGCCCGCCCCGGTAACCGACCTGGAAGGACAATGCTTTTCAGAACCGGGTCTTGGCGGCGGCAGCAAAAAGGCCGGCGCGGTAGTTTTTAGCGGCACCACGACAGTGTATTACCGGGTAACAGCACGCGTATCCGGCCCGCGCAATACCGTCAGCATCGTACAGGCAGTGCTGAGCCGCTAGCCTGCGGTGAAAAATCGCCTACCAGTTTTTTTACCGTGCCGTTAATCGACGGACACTCGAAGGAATGAAACCATGACCATGAATACGCAACAACGATTTTGGCCGAAGACTGTAGCGTCGGTTACCGTGTGCGGCCTGTTTTTTGGGCCAACTACCCCATCGGCGCGAGCCGCGTCGACCGATATTTCCGACGTGCCGATGGTGGTAAAAAGCACCGTCAAGCCAAACGTGGCGGTGATTTTTGATAACTCTCAATCCATGGACGCATTCATGAGCGGCGCGTTGGTGTCCGCCAGCGATCCGAAGACCCGCAGCAACATTGGCCGTAAGGTCATGCGTGAGACCATCACCGCTTATCGCAGCAGCTTCAACTGGGGGCTCATGACATATGGCATGACCGGTGCGCCCACGTTTTTCAAAACGTGGGCTTATTATCTGGGTTCCAACGTCAGCATGACGTTCACCGATGACTGCGTGGGCTATGTCGCTGCCGTCCCGGCAGGCTATCCTCCCACGCCGGGCATTTCCGCTTCGAACGGGAACCGCCGCTGTCTGGTGAACCCGCAGCCGTTCGCCCCCGGCGGCGCTTTTGTCACTTACGGCAAGAGCGGTGACGACCCGGATATTCAGGACGTTTTATACGATAACGGCGCATACACCACCGCGTGGGCACTGTCGTCAGGTCCCGGTACGGGCTACCAGTTTTATTCCGACCATTTGCCCGCATCCGGAAATTCATGGGCGGTGCCCGCTTTTACCGGCGATCCTTTTGGGTGCGGTAATTGCACACTTAACTTTACGCCAACCGATGCAGGCTATCTGCCGTCCAACCCGCCGATCACGCGTCAATTGTATCTGCCGCGCGCGCAGGGCTATCTTTCCGCGATTACGGGCGTCGGAAACATCAACGTGCCAGTGCAAGCTGACTCGACTCCCCAATTCAACAGCCTTATTGCGAATCTGGCAGCAGAAACTAATGGCCCCACCACAGAAATCAAGAACGGTGCGCTTTTCACGCCGCTGACCGGAACGCTGGGCTCGGCCAAGACGTATTTTTCCTCCGCGTTCCAGGGCAACTCGAGTCCGATCGCCTACACCTGCCAGAAAAACTTTGTGATGCTGGTGACCGATGGCCTTCCGACCGGCGACACGGGCGGGAACCTGTATTCGGCCGTCGACCGCACCAATACCTTCAATGCCGGCCCCGGAACCTGGACCTTCGGAACGGCGGCGCAGGACGCGATCAATGCGACAACGGCTCTGCGGACAACGCCTGGCCCACTTGCAACCACCTACGATATCAAGACCTACGTGGTGGCATTGGGAGACACCGTGGCCAACGCCAATGCGGTCGCAGTCATGAACGCGATGGCAGCTGCCGGCGGGACGAGCACTGCATACCTTGCCAACAATGCCGCGACTTTCAAGTCGGCAATAGATACGGTCGCGGCCGGTATCCTTGCCACCACCGCCGCTGCCAGCGCGGTCGCCGTCGCCAATGCCAATGTGATCGCTGGCGACAACGCCTCTTATGCGTCAAGCTACAATTCCGGCACCTGGTCTGGAGACCTGCTGGCCTATCCGATCAACCTGACAACAGGCATCCCCGATATTGCCAACCCTATCTGGATTGCCGGTTCGGCGCAAACCCAGTTGAACGCGCTGGCACCGGGAACCCGCAAAATCGCCACCTACTCGGGCATCACAGGCACCGGTCAAGGCATTCAGTTTCAGCCGAGCACGGCGGCCACGGCGACAAAATTGAGTGCCGCCCAACAGGCGCTATTGAACACGCCGGTGACGCCCCCCGGGCCCAGCGATGGCGCCGCCGTGCTGGCCTATCTGCGCGGGGATAGAAGCGGGGAAGGCGGTGGTGCTTACCGCGTTCGGACGAACGTGCTTGGCGATATCATCGACAGCGAACCGGTGGTGGTGCGGGAGCCCTCTGCCAACTATGCCGACCCCGGTTACGCCGCTTTCAAGACCGCCAATGCCACCCGTACAAGGGTGGTATTCCAGGGTGCCAACGACGGCATGCTGCATGGCTTCAATACGGCGACCGGCGCAGAAGAATGGGCATATGTCCCCAATTTGCTAATGGCGAATCTCAACAATTTGACCCTGAGAAACGGTTTTTCTCACAAATTTCTGGTTGACGGCACACCGGTTACCAATGACGTTGATTTTAGCAATACCGATGGCATTCCCGGTTCGCCGGCGCCCGACTGGCACACTATTTTGGCAGGCGGCTTCGGCAAGGGAGGACGTGGATATTATGCATTGGATGTTACCGCCACCGTAGCCGCGAATGAAGCCGCAGTAGCCAACAAAGTGCTATGGGAGTTTCCCAATAGCGCAATCTCCGCCGCCGTCAAGGCAAATATCGGTTACAGCTTTGGCCGGCCGATTATTGTCAAGACGAGGGCAAGGGGATGGGTAGTGCTGGTAGCTTCCGGATTTAACAATGGCACTAACGCTGGCGATTCCGGCGGCGATGGGCAGGGTTACCTATATGTTTTGAATGCGAGGACGGGCGAACTGATTCAGACGATGAGTACCGGCGTAGGCACCGTTACCGAACCGAGCGGGTTCGCGCATATCAGCGGCTATGTCGAAGCCGGCGACATCGATAATACCGTTGAGTACGTGTACGGTGGTGATCTCAAAGGCAATGTTTGGCGCTTCGACTTGACAGCAGCCAGCATTGGCTCATGGAACGTCAAAAAGTTGGCGACGCTGGTGGATGCCAGCGGCACTGTTCAGTCCGTTACCACCGAGCCAGAACTGGGCAAAGTCAACATCGCCGGTGGTGTGTTCAAGCGTTTTGTGTATGTCGGTACCGGACTCTATCTTGGTGACAAGGATATCCCGGGCTCCGTCGGGGCGAATGCCAGCGCCACCCAGACTCAGACGATGTACGGACTGATAGATGATCTGACCTCAACCCCCGTCATTCTTCCGCTACGGTCCCAACTACAGGTTCAGACGATGACAACCGTCGGCGCTACGCGAACCGCAACCAACAATGCCGTGAACTTTTTGACGAAACAAGGCTGGTATCTGGACTTGCCGGTCAGCGGAGAAAGGGCTAATACCCATCCTTCCCTGGCATTAGGTGCACTGGTGTTCACTACAAACATACCGAACTCCGACCCATGCTTGCCTGGCGGGAGCAGTTTTTTCAACGTGCTCGATTACAAGACTGGCGGTTTTCTGACCGGTTCTACCGCCCTCTGGTCGTCCCTCTCCCTTGGCAATGCCCTGGCTAGCCGGGTGGTGTTGATCAAGCTGCCGTCGGGCGACGTGATGGGGCTCGCCAGAAAATCGGACGCGACTACTTTGTCGGTGAAAGTGCCGCTTCCGGCTACCGGAACAAGCATCAAGCGCCATTCGTGGAAAGAGTTAATGCTTTAGACGCTGGCTTGATCTGGCAGCAAAAATAAGACGAAAGATGCGCGGTGTTTTCTTGGCGAAATAGCGTAAGCCCCGAGATTACCCGCGCATCATTAACCCCTACGGTATCCCACCAACTCCCCCGCAAACTACCCCGCTCCAAGGAGGAACAAATGAAGAAATATGCTTTGCTGCTCACTGTGCTGTTGGTCACGACTTCACAGGTTTCTACCGGCATCACGCTGCCCAAGAACGTGCCCGATAAAACCAACCCGGCGGTGGCAGCGAGCGCCGCGAACCTTGCGCCCGGAACCGTGGGAAAGGCGGCGCTTATAGACATCAATCGCGCCGTTGAAAAAGACCTGGCCGCGCTCAAAGGCATCGGTGAAGTGCGCGCCAAGGCTATCGTTAAGGGTCGGCCTTACAAGGGCAAGAGTGAACTGGTGGATAGGAAGATCATCCCCGCATACATCTATAACGACATCAAAGAGAACATTATCGCCAAATAGTCAGGGCAGCATCTGGAAAACACCGCGCCGTCGGCTGGCTACCGGCATCGCTTATTTGGCAGTGCGGCAGCGGGCGGCGCTGTTCCAGCTTGATCCGGCGTAAGTGGCAAGATTGTGCGTTTGCGAGCCTTGACGCGTTCATATCGATCAACATGGTCAGACGCTGGATCGAACGTCTCGATCCCTCAGCCTGTTCCAGCTTTATGCCATTGGTGAAGGCTACGCCGCCGGCGTGCCGGACAATCCCTTGGGGATGGGAAACGTTACGTTCTCCAGAGTGCCTGCCAGTTCGCGTACGCGCTTTGCACCAAGCGCCTGTAACCTGACGATCACGTTGTGCACCAGCATTTCCGGGGCGGATGCGCCGGCCGTGACGCCGACGGTGCGCTTGCCTTCAATCCATTCCGGTTTCAGTTCCTCTGCACTATCCACCTGATAAGTCTCACACCCCATTTCCTGCGCCAACTCGCGCAGACGATTGGTGTTGGAGCTGTTGCTAGATCCCACCACGATCACCACCTCGCATTTTGGCGCCATGAATTTCACCGCGTTCTGCCGATTTTGCGTCGCGTAGCAAATATCATCCTGCTTGGGTCCGATGATGTGCGGGTATTTGCGTTTGAGTGCGTCGATCACGCGCTGGCAATCGTCGACCGACAAGGTGGTCTGCGAAACATAGGTGAGCTTGGTGTTCTCGCGCACGCTGAGTTTTTCGACATCGGCTTCCGTCTCGACCAGATACATGCCGGTTTCCGATTGGCCCATCGTACCCTCGACTTCCGGGTGGCCATCATGGCCGATCATGATGATGTCAAAGCCTTCCTGGCGGCGTTTCATGACTTCGACGTGGACTTTTTTCACCAGCGGGCAGGTGGCATCGAATACCAGAAAGCCGCGCTCGTCGGCCTCTTTGCGCACCGCTTTTGAGACGCCGTGCGCGCTGAAAACGAGCGTGGCACCGCGCGGGACATCGGCTAAATCTTCAATAAAGACGGCACCTTTTTCGCGCAAATCGTCAACCACAAATTTGTTGTGGACGATTTCGTGGCGCACGTAAATCGGTCTGCCGTGTTTTTCCAGTGCGCGCTCGACGATCTCGATGGCACGATCAACACCGGCGCAAAAGCCGCGTGGGTTGGCGAGGAGGATTTCGGGTTCGGTCATGTGGATTCAGCTTAAATCGGTGAACATCGTTTGAATCGTCGTCCCTGCGCAGGCGGGGACGACGGGGTTGAATGTAAAGTATTCAATTGCCGCGCCTATTAAAACTTAACAAACACTAGCATTGGTGAGCCTTTCAGGGCATAAATGCTTTAAGATGCGCGCCAGTGCTAGAGTTTTCGCTTTACATGCGGGCAAGCAATCTTTGCCATTGCGCGTGTCGACAATGTACGTCAAGCCTAAGTCTCGCGCGATACATCGCTTTCCACGGGCTTACGAAACGAATCCCAAATCAGCAGCGCAGCGCCCACGCAGATCGCCGAATCCGCAACATTGAAAGCGGGCCACGCGTACCCTAACGCATGCAGTTGAATGAAATCGACCACATGCCCTAGCAAAACGCGATCAATCAAATTGCCGAACGCGCCGCCGAGTACCAGCGCCAACGCTGTCGCCAGCATTCGATTGCGGTGATTTTTTTTCAGCATCCATAGTAGCAGCGCTGAAATGACGACCGCAACGCCAATAAAAAATTCGCGCTGCCAGCCAGATGCACCGGCCAGAAAATTGAACGCCGCACCGGTGTTGTACGCCAACACGAGATTGAAAAACGGCAGGATCACTCTCGATTCGTTGTACTGGAATGACGCGGTGATGGCGTACTTGGTGACTTGATCGAGCAGCAGCACGATCACACTGATCACGAGCCAGCGAGCCCAATGCAATTTGATGCCCGCTCCCGCCTGCGGGAGAGGGCCGGGGTGAGGGTGTTCGTTATGCATAAAAACGTTTCTCGCCTTCGCCAAAAAGATTGCTTACACAGCGACCGCAGATGGTCGCGTGTTCCGGATTCGACCCGACGTCGGCGCGATAGTGCCAGCAGCGGGCACATTTTGCATGCGCGCTTGGGGTAACAACGGCCGTTCTCGCATTCGCGTCGTTCGCGGTTTCTACTCTTGCTGCCGACGTGATTAAGACGAATCGCAGATCGTCGCCCAACGATTGCAGCGTCGCACCCGTTGCTGACTCAACTCGTGCAACGACCTCAGCTTGTAATGACGAACCAATTTTTCCGTCGGCACGTGAGGCTTCCAAATCCTTCAAAATCAAATTGCGCGCGGCACGGATTTCCTGCCAACGCGTTTGCAATTCCGCCGCATTGGCAAGTGCCGGCATCGCGTAGTAGCCATGCAAAAACACGCTGTCAACATTGGCCGCATGCATCGTGCTCCAGATTTCCTCGGCCGTGAACGACAACACCGGCGCAATCAATCGCGTCAATGTTTGCAGAATGTGATGCAGCGCTGTCTGCGCAGCACGCCGTGGTGTTGATTTCGCACCGGTCGTGTACAGGCGATCTTTAAGAATGTCGAGATAAAATCCGCCCAGATCTTCCGAACAAAAATTCTGAATCGCCTGCATCGCCGGTTGAAATTCATATTTCTCGAAATGCGCCAACACTTTCCTTTGCAATTCGTCGACGAGTACCAGGGCGTAACGATCAATCTCCATCCACTCGTCCACCGGTAGCGCATCTTTGCCCGCGTCGAAATCGGCGGTGTTGGCGAGCAAAAATCGCAGCGTGTTGCGAATGCGGCGATAGCTTTCAACGATACGCTTCAAAATTTCGTCCGAAATTGTCAACTCACCGGAGTAGTCGGTAAGGCCAACCCAGAGGCGCAAAATTTCCGCACCCAGCGTGTCCGAGATTTTTCGCGGAGCAACTGCATTGAAACCGGACTTCGACATCTTCTTGCCTTGCCCATCGACGGCAAATCCATGCGTCAATAGCGCTTCATATGGCGCTCGCCCGTTCAGTGCGCACGACACCAGTAGCGACGAGTGAAACCAGCCGCGATGCTGATCGGAGCCTTCGAGGTAAAGGTCGGCCTGACCGGGTTTGCCGTCGGTCGAGGGTTTCACCAACGCGGGCGTTCTTGCCATCACGGTGTTGAAGGTCGAGCCCGAATCCAGCCACACATCCAGCGTGTCGTTGATCTTGTCGTAGTGCGCCGCGTCCGCGCCTAGTAATTCCTCGGCCGTGATGCGACGCCAAACTTCGATGCCTTCCTTCTCCACGCGCGACGCGACTTTTTCGAGCAACTCCAACGTGCGCGGATGCAATTCGCCCGTTTCCTTGTGCAGGAAAAACGGAATCGGCGTGCCCCAATTGCGTTGTCGCGAGATGCACCAGTCGGGGCGATTGGCGATCATGCCGTGCAGGCGTGCCTTGCCCCAATCCGGATAGAACGTGGTGGCCTCAATTGCGGCCAGCGCCAATTCACGCAACGATTTTTCGCAGCCCTTCGCTTTCAAATCCATCCCGACAAACCATTGTGCGGTGGCGCGAAACACGGTCGGCGTTTTATGCCGCCAGCAATGCGGATAGGAATGCTTGAAATTTTCAGAATGAAATAACGCACCTGCGGCTTCAATCGTCTTGACGATTTCCGGTTGCGCTTTCCAGATGTTCATGCCGCCGAACAAAGGCAGGGTGGAAACATATTGGCCGTTGCCCATCACCGGATTCAGGATTTCGTCATTCGTCATTCCGTAACGCTTGCACGAATTGAAGTCGTCCACGCCGTACGCAGGCGAGGAGTGGACGATGCCGGTGCCGGCGTCGAGCGTGACATAGTCGGCCAGATGGATTGGCGAGACGCGGTCGTAGAACGGATGCGTAAACATAATCCGCTCCAACGCCTGACCTTTGGTGATGGCAATAACGTTACCTTCAAGCGCATACGATTTGACACACGCCTCAACCCGTGCCTCGGCTAAGACCAAGCAACCACGCGGTGTTTGGACGAGTGCATAGTCAAACTCCGGGTGTACGTTCAATGCCTGATTGGCCGGAATCGTCCACGGTGTGGTCGTCCAGATCACTGCATGGATCGGGCCATCGGGAAGTGCTGCCAGTCCAAATGCAGCGCGAAGTTTTTCGCGCTCCGTTTCAACAATCGGAAAACCAACATCAATCGCAATCGATGTCTTGTCTTCATACTCAACCTCGGCTTCGGCCAACGCGGAATGGCAATCGAAACACCAGTTCACCGGTTTCAAGCCACGATACACATAGCCACGCGCATACAATTGTCCCAGCGTGCGAATCTCAGCCGCTTCGGTTGCGAAATCCATCGTCTTGTACGGATGATTCCAATCACCGAGCACACCGAGGCGAATGAAGTCAGCTTTCTGCAACGTGATCTGCGACTCGGCATGCGCGCGCGCAAACTCCATCACTTTTTCAACGGGTAAATTTTTGCCGTGCTCTTTCTCAACAATGATTTCGATCGGCATGCCGTGGCAGTCCCAGCCGGGCACATAGACGGCGTCAAACCCCGCCATCTGCTTCGATTTGACGACCATGTCCTTCAAAATTTTATTGACCGCATGGCCGACGTGAATGGCCGCGTTGGCATACGGCGGGCCGTCGTGCAAAATAAATTTTTGCCGCCCCTTGGATTTTTCGCGAATCCTTTCGTAGAGCTTCCTTTGCTGCCACTCCGCCACCCAGCCGGGTTCGCGTTTGGCCAGATCGCCGCGCATGGGAAACGGCGTATCGGGGAGATTCAGCGTGCTCTTGTAGTCAACCTTTTGATCCATCATCAATCCATTCGCAAAATATTTTTAGCTTTTGATACGTCGTCGTGAATTTGCAGGCACAACGCATCGAGGCCGTCAAAATTTTTCTCGTCGCGGATTTTTTCGATGAATGTGCAGGCGAGCCGTTTGCCGTAAACGTCTCCTGCAAAATCGAAGAGGAAGACTTCCAGATGGTGGTGGCCATCGACTGAGACCACCGGATTGGTACCAAGATTGGCGACACCATTCAGGATCGTCCCACCCTTGATTCTTTCAATCCCCGCCACTCCCTCGAGCCCGCGAGTTACAAGTCTGCATTGTACGGCAAACACGCCGGATAGCGCGGGTTGGCGGCGCGTCAACGTGATGTTGGCGGTCGGAAAGCCGAGCGTGCGTCCGAGCTTTTTCCCATGGGTCACGCGACCGACGATGGTGTACGGGCGACCCAACATGCGCGCGGCGGCGTCCAACTGACCCAGACGTAGCGCATCACGAATCGCGGTGGAGGAAATTTTTTCGTGATTGACGACAACATCCGGCATCGTTTCGACCATGAAGCCGTGCTGTGCACCGGCGCGACGCAGCGTTTCCGAGTCACCTGCGCGCTTTGCGCCGAAACGAAAATCCTCGCCGACCATCAGCCAGCGCACGTTCATTCGCGTCAATGCATTGACGAAATCGTCAGGCGATTGCGCCGCGAAAAGTGAATCAAAACGCGGGATGTATGCGTGCTCGACCCCGTTATCCTGTAACGCGGCGAGCTTTTCGGTGATGCTCATGAGGCGTGGCGGCGCAAATGACGCGTCCTTGCGCAGCGCTGCAAAAAATTCGCGTGGCAGCGGATGAAATGTCATCGCCGCAAAAGCCAGACCGTGTTCACGCGCGGCCTCAATGCCCGCCGCGAGAATCGCCTGATGGCCGCGATGCACGCCGTCGAAATTGCCGATGGCCAAGGCGAGCGGCGAGCCGACGTGAACAAGTGAGCGATGCAGTCGCAACATCAGCCAAGCCGCTTGGCGAATTGGTTCAAGCGCAAACCCATCAGCCACAAACTCGAAAAATAAGCGAGCGCGCCTGCACCGACAACGAGCGTAAGCCGCCAACATTTTTCGGGCGTTGTCGCGGCGAGCCATGTGGCGTCCGTGCCCGACATCCAAAACAGCACGCCGCCCATCAGATAAAGCGCGACCGCAATTTTCAACAGGAACGCGAGCCACTCAGGCTGCGGAACGAAGATGTTTTGCCTGCGCATGAAAAAATACAACAGACCCGCGTTGACGCAAGCGCCCAGACCAATCGAGAGTGCGAGCCCTGCGTGCGCGAATAGCGGCACGAAGGCGAGATTGAAAAGCTGCGTCACGACCAGCGTGAAGACAGCGATCTTCACCGGTGTCTTGATGTTTTGCCGCGCGTAAAAACCGGGTGCTAAAATTTTTACCAGAATGATGCCGGTCAAACCGACCGAGTACGCGATCAATGCGTCACGCGTCATCAGCACGTCTTGTGCGCTAAACGCGCCGTGCTGAAAAAGCGTTGCGATCAACGGGGTCGCCAGTAGCGCCAGCGCCAGCGCCGCAGGCAGGGTCAACAGTAGCGTCAGACGCAACCCCCAATCGAGCAGTCGCGAATATTCGGCAGCATTTTCATCTGCGTGATGCTTCACCAACGAGGGCAATAGCACCGTGCCGAGCGCCACGCCCAGCATGGCCGACGGAAATTCCATAAGCCGGTCAGCCGCGGTGAGCCAGGCGACCGAGCCGGTTTGCAGGAAGGACGCGATTTGCGTATTGAGTAGCAGCGAAATCTGCGCGACCGATACGCCCAGAATCGCCGGCGCCATCAGCGCAAGGATGCGCACCACACCCGCATCTTTGCGGGTTTTCCATGCGGCAAATGAAATGCGCGGCAACATGTTGATACGGCGCAGTGCCGGAACCTGGAAGGCGAGTTGCACGACGCCACCGATCAAGGTGCCCCAGGCGAGCGCCATGATCGGCTGACTGAGATGCGGCGCGAGCAACAGTGCGCAGGCGATCACCGAGAGATTGAGCAACACCGGGGTGAAAGCAGGCGTTTTGAAGGCGCTGAAGGTATTGAGAATGCCGGCCGACACGGCAACCAGCGAAATAAAAAAAATGTATGGGAAAGTGACTCGCACCAGTTGCGTGGTGAGCGCGAATTTTTCGGGCGTGCCTGCGAATCCGAGTGCGGTCGCGTAAACCAGCGCCGGTGCTGCGATCACGCCGATCAGCGTGACAATAAATAAAACGAGTGCCAGCAAGCTCGCGACGTGACCCGCCAGCATTCGCGTTTCGGCCGCACCCCGTTTGTTTTTATACTCGGCGAATACCGGCACAAATGCCTGGCTGAACGCGCCTTCGGCAAACAGCCGGCGCAGCAAATTAGGAATGCGCCAGGCAACCTGGAAAGCATCCATCGCGGCGCCTGCGCCGAACAGGTTAAAGCCAATGATTTCGCGGATCAGACCGGTGATGCGCGATAGCAGGGTCATCGCGGAGACCGATAGGGCGGCCTTAAGAAGGTTCATGCAGATTCATGGCGACGTGAAGTAGGACGCAAGGGTAAAACCCCAGCAAAATCAGCGGGTTTGCTTTTCTGTAAGGCTGCGCTATAATACTCGGCTTCCCGCAAATTTCATCGCAACAATCTGGAAAAATCATGGCAAATACCAAACAAGCCGCCAAGCGCGCACGTCAAGCCGTCAAACAGCGCGGTCACAACATGGGTCAGCGCTCGGAACTTCGCACCGCGATCAAAAAAGTGCGCGCGGCTGTTGCTGCCGGTGACAAAACACAGGCCGAGGCCGTGTTCAAGTCGTCCGTGTCGACAATCGATTCCATTGCCGACAAAAACATCATTCATAAAAATAAAGCCGCTCGTCACAAGAGCCGCCTGTCTGCTGCGATCAAAGCGATTGGCGCAAAAGTTCAGGTCGCTGCACAAGCATAGTTTTAGCAAAGGTCGCAGGGGTTGCGTTCGACTCCACCGCGACAAGCAATGACTCACCGCCGATTTCGTTCCCTCGCAGGAGCGACAAAAATCGGCGGTTTTGTTTTCTGCGGCGCGCGATAGAAATTGTGACCTGTGTGAGCGCTGGCGCAACTGCGCCGCAACATGGAACGGTCACTTTGCAGCCGGTATCGGCAATCCCAGCGCAAAGGGATGCGCCGTAACAACGGTTCGCCGTGCAAATTGTTGCGCTGCAAACAGGATTGCCATATAGTTTATTTTAGACAGATTGAGCGGCGGTCCGCATGAGACCGCCGTTGTTGTTTAAGACCGCCGTTGTTGTTTGAAGCCGCAGTTGTCCTTTAAGACCGCCGTTGCGATTGAGAAACGGTCGCGCAAATTAGCAAGCAGGAAAGGACCACGTGATGTTATCGATCCACCAGATGAATACCTATAAGCCAATTGAAGTCGCCTTCAGCCATGGCGAGGGTGCGTGGCTCTATACGACCGAGGGCAAAAAAGTGCTTGATGCGCTGGCGGGCATCGCGGTGTCGGGCTTGGGGCATGCGCATCCGAAGCTCGTCAAAAGTATTGCCGAACAAGCTGGAAAGCTCATTCACACCTCCAATCTGGTCAACATTCCAGAGCAGGCCGCGCTCGCCGACAAGCTCTGTGCGCTGGCCAATATGGATAACGTATTTTTTGGCAATTCCGGTGCCGAAGCCAACGAATGCGCGATCAAGCTGGCGCGCTTGTATGGCCATCAGCGCGGCATTGCCAGCCCGCAAATCATCGTCATGGAGCACGCCTGGCATGGGCGTACGCTGGCGACGCTGGCGGCGACCGGATCGCGCAAGGCGCAAGCTGGCTTTGAGCCATTGGTCGGCGGATTTATTCGCGTGCCGTACAACGATTTTGAAGCGGTACGCGCGATCGCCGCGCACAACAAAGATGTCGTCGCGGTACTCACCGAAGTGCTGCAAGGCGAAGGCGGCATCATAGAGGCGCGCGCTGATTACCTGCGCCAGCTGCGCGAGCTTTGCACACAAAAAGAATGGTTTCTGATGATCGACGAAGTGCAGTCGGGTATCGGCCGCACTGGCAAGTGGTTTGCGCATCAATGGGCGGGTATCACGCCGGATGTGATGCCGCTTGCTAAGGGACTAGGGTCGGGGGTGCCGATTGGCGCGTGTCTGGCGCGTGGAGTCGCGGCGAAAGTATTTAAGCCCGGCAATCATGGCACCACTTTTGGCGGTGGACCGCTGGTCTCTGTTGCCGCGTTGCGCACTATTGAAATCATGGAAGAAGAAGGGCTGCTCGCCAACGCGGCAAATATGGGGGCGATATTGAAAGACGGTTTCGGCCGCTCCCTGCAAGGTGTGGCGGGCGTAAAAGCAATTCGCGGCATGGGGCTGATGCTGGGCATCGAGCTTGATCGTCCGTGCGGCGATATCGTGAAGATGGCGCTGGACGCAGGGCTGCTCACCAATGTGACGCAAGACAGCGTAATCCGAATTGTGCCGCCGCTCATCATCAACGAGGCTGAGGCGGGCGAAATCGTCGCGCGTCTTACATCGGTTATCAAGGCGTTTTTAGCGCAGACAATGCAGGTAGCGGCGTGATTTTCGCAGCACAATCATGAGACATTTTTTGCAACTGAAAGATTTTACGCGCGACGAATACGAGCACCTGCTCGAACGCGCGAAAATTCTCAAAGCGAGATTCAAAAATTACATTCCCTACCAGCCGCTGACGGATCGCATGCTGGCGATGGTGTTCGAGAAAAGTTCTACGCGTACGCGGGTCAGTTTTGAAGCGGGCATCTATCAGCTTGGCGGACAGGCGATTCATCTCGATTCGCAGTCCACCCAGCTCGGACGTTCCGAGCCAATCGAGGATACGGCGCGGGTGATTTCGCGGATGGTGGATTTGGTGATGATCCGCACGTTCGAACAAGAAAAAGTGGAGCGATTCGCCGCACATTCGCGGGTGCCGGTCATCAATGGCCTGACCAACGAATATCATCCGTGCCAGGTGCTCGCTGATATCTTTACGTTCGTTGAGCAACGCGGCTCGCTTACCGGCAAAACCGTCGCATGGATTGGTGACGCAAATAATATGGCGTACACCTGGCTCGAGGCGGCGCGCATTTTCGATTTCAAATTAAATGTCGCGACGCCGAAAGGCTACGAGATGAAATCGCAGCGCGGCGAAGCGCTGGATCACGCGCATCTGGCAGCGTTCAACGATCCGATGCTTGCTGCGAAAGACGCGCATCTGGTGACGACCGATGTCTGGACCAGCATGGGGTTTGAAGCGGAAACGCAAGTACGAAAAAACGCCTTCGCCGATTTTTGTGTTGATAAAAAAATGATGGCAGCGGCTCACAAGGATGCGCTGTTCATGCACTGTCTGCCCGCACATCGCGGTGAAGAAGTCTCGGCTGATGTGATCGATGGGCCGCAAAGCGTGGTATGGGAAGAGGCGGAAAATCGGCTGCATGTGCAAAAGGCGTTGATGGAATTTTTGTTGTTGGGGCGGATTGATAGCTGACAACGTGATCGGCGCAATGCCGAAACACTAGCACTGGCGCGCTTCATAGGCCATAAATGGCTGGAGAGCCGCGCCAATGCTAGTGTTTAATGTAATTGATATTGTCAACAAGTGAGCAATTGAATGAGCGATGTGAACAAAGTAGTACTGGCGTATTCCGGGGGGCTCGATACTTCAGTCATTCTCAAATGGCTGCAAGATGTCTACAAATGTGAAGTGATTACCTTCACCGCCGACATTGGCCAAGGCGAAGAAGTAGAGCCTGCGCGCAAAAAAGCGTTGCAGCTCGGCATCAAGAAACAAAACATTTATATCCAGGATTTGCGCGAAGAATTTGTGCGTGATTTTGTCTTTCCGATGTTTCGCGCCAACACCGTTTACGAAGGCGAATATCTGCTCGGCACGTCGATCGCGCGGCCATTGATCGCCAAGAACATGATCGATATCGCCCGCAAAACCGGTGCTGATGCAATCTCACACGGCGCGACTGGCAAAGGCAACGATCAGGTTCGCTTTGAACTTGGCGCGTATGCGCTGATGCCGAACGTGAAGATCATCGCGCCTTGGCGTGAATGGGATTTGCTGTCGCGCGAAAAATTATTGAAGTACGCCGACAAGCACAATATTCCGGTCGATTTCAAAAAGCGCAAAGGTGGCGGCGCGCCGTATTCGATGGACGCCAATCTGCTGCACATAAGCTATGAAGGCGGCGTACTTGAGGATCCGAATTTTGAAGCCGAAGATTCGATGTGGCGCATCACCGTCTCGCCGGAAAAAGCACCGAACAAACCGGAGTACGTCGAGCTCGATTATGCGAAGGGAGATATCGTTGCCATCAACGGCAAAAAGCTCACGCCCGCGAAAGTGCTGACAGAATTAAACCGGCTCGGTGGCAAGCACGGCATTGGCCGGCTCGACATGGTCGAAAACCGCTACGTCGGCATGAAGTCACGCGGCTGTTACGAAACGCCGGGCGGCACCATCATGCTGAAAGCGCACCGCGCGATTGAGTCGATCACGATGGACCGCGAAGTGCTGTCGCTGAAAGATGATTTGATGCCGCGCTACGGTCGCATGATTTACAACGGCTACTGGTTTTCGCCTGAGCGCATTTTGCTGCAAAGTCTGATCGATCAATCGCAGGCAACCGTCAATGGCCGCGTGCGACTAAAGCTCTATAAAGGCACCGTGCTGACGGTGGGTCGCGTGTCAAAAACAGACTCGCTGTTTGACCAAACCATCTCTACCTTCGACGACGACGGCGGCGCGTACAATCAGGCCGATGCAGGCGGCTTCATCAAGCTCAATGCGCTGCGTCTGCGGATTGCGGCCAACAAAAAATCGTCAAAAAAATAACAGGATAAAAAATGCCATCTTTTGACATTGCTTCCGAAGCCAACAAAGTCGAGCTTAAA
>JAYVXF010000114.1:0-19879 GCA_043793345.1 Betaproteobacteria bacterium
ATCAATCTCAAGGTGGCACGCGAACTCGGCGTGACGATTCCACCGGCAGTGCTGAAGCGTGCTGATCGCATCATCGAATAAGGTCGACAGCGCTGGTTGCGGCATCGTTGATTGCGGATCGATTTGCACGCGGTAACGCGGCGGCGCTCATGTCAAACGTGAATCGTCACTTTACGGTCGAGCAAAAAAACCAATGCCCGACATCGCCGATCCCACACGCTGTCATTTCGACCGACGGGAGAAATCTGCTTTTCGTTGGATCAATGAGAAGCAGATTTCTCCCGTCGGTCGAAATGACAGTGAACAGGGCTAATCCCTAGCACTGGCGCGGCTTCCAGACCGAAAACGTCTGTAACGCCGCGCCAAATGGCGATCTACGTAATGGGGATTGATGCTCAGGCTTTCAATGCCGTCAACACTTCATCCAGCATCTTCTTCGCGTCGCCAAACAACATCCGGTTGTTCTCTTTGTAGAACAGCGGATTGTCGATGCCTGCATAGCCGGAGGCCATGCTGCGCTTCATCACGATTGACGTCTTGGCTTTCCACACTTCGAGCACCGGCATGCCAGCGATGGGGCTGTTCGGGTCTTCCTGCGCAGCGGGATTGACGATGTCATTTGCGCCAATCACCATCACCACATCGGTGTCCGGAAAATCAGCGTTGATCTCATCCATCTCGAACACGATGTCGTAGGGCACCTTGGCCTCGGCGAGCAACACGTTCATGTGACCCGGCATGCGGCCTGCGACCGGGTGAATGCCGAAGCGCACGTTGACATTTTTCTCGCGCAGGTAACGGGTGATTTCGTTCACCGTGTGCTGTGCCTGCGCGACCGCCATGCCGTAGCCCGGCACGATAATCACACTTCTGGCGTCGCGCAATAATTCTGCCGTCTCGACAGCACTCACCGGCACGACCTCGCCTTGCGGTGCGCCGTCGCCGCTGGCTTTCGCCACCGTACCACTCGCAGTGCCGAAACCACCCGCGATCACGCTGATGAAATTGCGATTCATTGCCTGACACATGATGAAAGAAAGTATCGCGCCGCTCGATCCGACCAAAGCGCCAGTGACAATCAGCAGGTCGTTCGACAACATGAATCCAGTCGCCGCCGCCGCCCAGCCCGAATAACTATTCAACATCGACACCACCACCGGCATGTCTGCGCCGCCGATGGCCATCACCATGTGGATGCCGAACAGGAGCGCAATGACGCTCATGATAATCAGCGGCGTCATGCCCTGCTCAATCGAGCTTGCGTGCATGAATTCACGTCCGAACCAGATCACCGCCAGGAGGCCGATGAGATTCAGCCAATGACGTGCCGGCAACAACAGGGGCTTGCCGCCAATCCTGCCGGAGAGCTTGCCGAACGCAATTACGGATCCTGACAACGTCACCGCGCCGATCAGCACACCCACGTATACCTCGATGTGATGAATCGTTTGCTCGGCAGGCGTCAAACCCGCAGTCGATGTCGGATCAACGTAGCTCGCATAGCCCACCACCATCGCCGCGAGACCGACCAGGCTATGCATGAACGCGACCAGCTCCGGCATCTGCGTCATCTGCACGGTGCGCGCGAGATACATGCCGACGCTGCCACCGACCAGCAGCGCGCCGATGATCCAAGCGAGGCCGCCGGTACTCACACGCGGACCAAAGATGGTGGCGAGCACGGCGATGGTCATGCCGATCATGCCGTAGAGATTGCCACGACGCGATGACTCCGGATTGGACAATCCGCCGAGACTCAAAATAAAAAGAATAATCGCGGCGATGTAGGCGACAGTAACGAGGCTTGCTGACATGTTGTCGTCCCCCTATTTACGAAACATGGATAGCATGCGCTGCGTGACGGCGAAACCGCCGAACATATTGATCGCGGTAAGCCCGATGCCGACCACGGCAAGCCAGCGAATGATTTCGTCGGGTCTCGACAGTCCTGCCATGGCCGGTGGCGCGATCTGCACCAGCGCGCCGATGATAATGATGCTGGAAATCGCATTCGTCACGCTCATCAGCGGCGTGTGCAGCGCGGGCGTGACGTTCCACACCACCATGTAGCCGACGAAACAGGCGAGCACAAACACCGTGAAGTGACCGAGGAACGCGGTGGGCGCATTGGCACCAATGAACCAGAAGACCACCGCTGCGACGCCAAACATGATGGCGAGCTTGTTGGCCGGCATCGGCGCGCCTTTGCTGCCGTGGCCTTTTTTGGCGGGCGCAATCACGGCGGTTGCTTTCGCCACCGCTGGCAAGGCGGCAACTTTAAGCGCGGGCGCAGGCCACGTCACGGTGCCTTCCTTGATAACGGTGGTGCCGCGTATCACCTCGTCATCCATGTTGACGTTAAAGACCCCGTCCTTGGCCTTGCAGAGCTCCTCCGAGAGCCGGAACAGGTTGGTCGCGTACAGGGTGCTCGCCTGTTTCGGCAGACGGCTCGGCAAATCCGCGTAGCCAATAATCGTCACGCCATGCTTCACCACCACTTTGCCCGGCTCGGTCAATTCGCAATTGCCGCCCTGCTCTGCCGCCATATCAACGATGATGCTGCCGGGCTGCATCGATTGCACCATTTCGGCGGTGATGAGTTTTGGCGCGGGCTTGCCGGGGATCAGCGCGGTGGTGATGATGATGTCGACTTCTTTGGCCTGCTTGGCAAAAGTATCGCGTTGCGCTTTCTGGAAGCCCTCGCTCATTACCTTCGCGTAACCACCAACGCCGGTGCCTTCCTCGGTGTAATCGACCGGCACATATTCGCCACCGAGCGATTTGATTTGGTCGGCCACTTCTGGCCGCGTGTCGTTCGCGCGCACGATCGCGCCCAATCCCGAGGCCGCGCCAATTGCCGCCAGTCCGGCGACACCTGCGCCGATCACAAAAACTTTCGCCGGTGGCACTTTCCCCGCCGCCGTGATTTGCCCGGTGAAAAATCGCCCGAAGTGGTGTGCCGCCTCAATCACCGCGCGATAGCCGCCGATATTGGCCATCGACGAAAGCGCATCGAGTTTTTGCGCACGCGAAATACGCGGCACGCTATCCATCGCCATCACGGTGACTTTTCTGGCAGCGAGTTTTTGCAGGAGCTCAGGATTTTGCGCGGGCCAGATGAAACTCACCAGCGTCGTGCCTTCACGCATGAGCGCGACTTCATCGAACGTCGGCGCGCGTACTTTGAAAATAATGTCGGCCGCCGACCATAAATTCGCCGCGCCGTCGATGATGGTGGCACCCGACGCACGATAGGCATCGTCGCTCACGTTGGCGGCGTCACCGGCACCGGATTCAACCGAGACCGCGAAACCCAGCTTGATCAGTTTCACGACGACTTCGGGAACGGTCGCGACACGTTTTTCGCCCGGAAATATTTCGCGCGGAATTCCGATTGTTTGCGGCATGTTTTTTCTCCCTGAATTCTATTGCTAAACTTTATTACGCGTGAATGTGCTGTTTTCAGCCGGCAACGAGAGTTTAACGCGAAGTCTGCCAGCGGTGGTTATCGACGCAAAGAAAGTTCGCAACATGCGCAAGTGTCAATCGACAAACTGCAACGCCGCCAGCCGTGCATACAAGCCACCTTCTGCGACCAGCGAGTCATGATTGCCCTCGGCGACAATTGCGCCCTCGTCCATCACGATGATCCGATCAGCCGATTTCACGGTCGCCAGACGATGCGCGATGATGAGCGTGGTCCGGCCCTGCATGAGTTTTTGCATCGCCAGCTGCACCATGCGCTCAGACTCGGCATCGAGCGCCGAGGTGGCCTCGTCCAGCAACAGAATCGCGCGGTCAGCCAGAAAAGCACGCGCAATCGAGACGCGTTGACGCTGCCCGCCGGAAAGTCTCACGCCGCGCTCACCGAGATAGGTGTCAAATTTTTCCGGCAATGCTTCGATGAATTCCAACGCATATGCAGCTTCGCATGCAGCGTGCACGTCGGCATCGCTTACGTCGGCATCGTGGCGGCCATAGCGCACGTTGTCGGCAACACTGGCGGCGAAAATCACCGGGTCTTGCGAAACCAGCGCGATGCGCGAGCGCACATCACGCGGATCGGCGTCCCTGATATCAACGCCGTCGATCAATATCCGGCCCGATTTCGCATCATAAAAACGCAGCAGCAATTGGAACAACGAGGTCTTGCCCGCGCCACTGGGCCCAACCAGCGCGACTACTTGCCCCGGCGAAATATCTGCCGAGAAATTGCTGATCGCAGCGACATCTTTGCGCGACGGATAATGAAACGTGACGTTTTGAATCGACAACTGGCCAATTTTATTGCTGCCATTATTGCTACCATTTGCCGCCGGCAGCGCGACCGGATTGGCAGGTGCCGCAATATCGGGCTCGGTCGCGAGCAGCTCCATCAATCGCTCCGAGGCGCCCGAGGCGCGCATCAGTTCGCCATACACTTCGCTCACCGCCGCCACGGCATTGGCGACCAGCACCGAATAGAACAAAAACGCCGAGAGCTCACCGCCCGTGATGCGGCCTTTGATGACGTCGTTGCCACCGACCCAGAGAATCACGCCAATCGCGCCGAACGCCAGCACGATCACCGCCGCGATCAGTGCGGCATTGAAACGCGCCTTGGTAATTGCTGCGGCAAATACCGCCTCGATGCGTTCGGCGAAGCGCGCGCGATCAATCGGCTCGTGTGTGTAGGCCTGTACGGTGCGTACTTCGTGCAGCGTCTCGTCCAGAAACGCGGTCGCGTCGGCAAGCCGGTCGGTCATTTCCCTGGCGAGTTTTCGCACCCGCCGCCCCAGCAGCAAAATCGGCACCAATACAAGCGGAATGCCCGCCATCACCAGCAAGGTTAGCTTGGTGCTGGTAATCAACAACATCACCATGCCGCCGAAAAAGAGCACGATATTACGCAGCGCGAATGAAAATGCGCCGCCAATCACCGCGTCGAGTAACGCCGTGTCGTTCGTGATGCGCGACATTACTTCGCCGGTACGCGTGACTTCAAAAAAAGTCGGCGATAGTTTCAGGATATGGTCGAACACCGCGCGGCGGATATCGGCGATGAAACGTTCGCCCACCCAGTTGATCAGGTAGTAACGCGTGAACGTTGCGACGCCGAGCACAATCAGCAGGCCCAGCAACGCGAACAATGTCTGATCGAGCGTCTCGGCGCTGGCGGCCGAGAAACCCTGATCAATGACGTGCTTTAAGCCCTGCCCGATGGCCAGAATAGTCGATGCGGCGACCACCAAGGCCAACATCGCGCAAAAAAATCTTGTCTTGTACGGCGCGATAAAACGAATCAGCGCGGCGAGCTTTTTCAGATCGCGGATATTTTTGCGTGGCTCGGTTTTTTGCCCGGTCGGTGAAGCCGTATTTACAGCAATGGCCGACTGCTGCGTTGGCGTAGCGACGACTAACCCCCGCGTTTCAATGTTGGTCTTGCGACCTTGCCGCCAACGCTGAATGCGGCGCGATCCTGCGCCACGCTTGAGCGGATTTCAGAATTCACGCCGCCAGATAACGCGCTGGTCGCCATCGTCGCGTTGACGTTGCCGTTGGCCAGCAACACACCGCCGACGAATTTCATTTTTTCATACCGCACCACGCCATCCGAAACGTGCAATTGCCCGTTGAGCGTGCTGAACTTTGATTGGCCGCCGACGCTGCCCGGTGAGCGCATCACCTGCACCAGATCGACGTTGCCGATCGCGCCTTCGCGTACATCAAAATTGCCTTGAATGTTTGGCTTGTCGAGCAACGCGCCGACGGTCAAGGCCTCGCCGGACGCGGTGAACCTGCCGTCGAGCTTGCCGGAAAGTGAAATGTCCCGCGTGAAAACTTGCGTCAGTTGATCAACTTTAAGTTTCTCGACACCGAGCTCACCGTTAAACGTTAGCCCCTGCTTCCACGAGACCTTGAGGTTGCCCGTGCCGATGCCGTCCAGAAGCTTTGCTTCGATGAGCGGAAAAACCATGCCGCCGTCGAACATCGTTCCTTTGGCAGAAAGGTTGGCGATTGGTACCGGGCTACCGAGCGGCAAATTCATTCCGCGCGCGGAAAATTCGACGGCCCAGGGATCATTGACCGCCGTGCCGGGTGGCGCATCGGCAGCGGTCGCGGTGGAATTCGGCGAGATGTCGAGATTCCATTTGCCGTCTTTGGCGCGCGCCGTTGCCTGAATAATCTTTCCCGACTTATCCAGTTTTAGTTCGGCGTCGAAATAATCAATTGCCACGCCGGCCACGTCCACCTTCACGTTGCGCAATACGATCTTGCCGATTTCGATGCCTTTGCCACGACCCACCGCATCCGCCCATTTGAGCGCACGCGGCAATGCATCCGCCGCAATGTTCACCTCGGTCAACTCGAGCGTATCGATCACGAAACGGTCGCCAAACAGCGTCGCCATATCCATGTAGAGTTTGCCGCTCACCGCTTTGGCATCGTACTCTTTGCCCAGCGATAACTTCTCGATCCTGACATGCGGACGGGGGAAAAACGCCACCCGCAAACTGCCTGAGGACACATCATCGTGCAGCCATTCGGCGAGCGACTTCGCGAGACGCGCGTTGACCGCACCCAGCGGGATTATTTGCACCAGCACCACCGCAAGCGCGACCAGGGCGACGACGCCCAACACCAGCCAGCGTAAACCGCTACCAGTCTTTTTTCGACCGCGCTGCCTGGGCTTGGGGCCGGCGATGGCAGCGTATTGGGCGGCTTGCTCGTTTTGCTCACTCAACTCGCGCAAGCGGGCAACCTGCGCGTCGCGCTGGAATTGCTCCGCCTCTTTTTCGGCGCGGGCTTTTTCTTCGGCCCTCTCGCGACCCTGCCGTTCAACGGCGATGCGCGCTTCGGCATCTTTTTCAATGCGCTCACGTTGCGCGACCTGGTCTGCCGCTTCGCGCGACGCGATTTCGCGCGCCCTGGACTCAGCGAGTGCTTTTTGCTCCGCCTCGCCGCGTGCCTTGATTTCAACCAGCGCCTTTTGCTCTGCGTCCTCTCGGGCTTTGCGTTCGGCGTCGAGTTTGGTGCGGCTTTCCCGGTCAGATTTTTCGCGCATTTCCTGTTCGACCAGCATGCGCGCTTCCGCTTGAACTTTGGCTTCCTGCCCGGCGCGAAGCTTCGCTTTCATCTCGGCCTCGACGCGCGCACGATCTGCGGCCTCCTCACGCGCGCGCGCTTCCAGACGCTGGCGATTTTGCGTCTCAAGTTGTTTACGTGCTTCGGTTTCCGCTTCTGCGGCGCGACGCGCGTCTTCTTCGGCCTTTAAGCGCACCGCAAATTCGGCTGATGCTTTGGCTGCGGCCACCGCCTGCGTTTCAGCCATCTTGCGTGACTCGGCCTCGACGCGTGCGCTTTGCTCGCGCATTTTGGCGAGCTGTGTTTCCATCTCGGCGCGAATCCGCACTTCCTGTTCGGCCAGCATTTTTTTCGCGTCCACTTCGGCGTTTTTCTTCGCCTCAACCTCGACGCGGGCGAGCATGCTGCGCTCGGTCTGCAATTGCTCCTCGAGCATGCGCCGCGCGTCGTCATGCGCCTCGGCGATGATGGCCGCTTCGACTTCGGCTCGCGCACTCTCTTCAACATCGGTTTTCAGCAAGGCTTCCATCTCGGCACGGACTTTCGCCTCGATTTCCACCTTCAGTTGATGACGCAGATCGCGCTGTGCGGCTTCGAATTCCTGCTGTTGCCGCTTGGCAGCCGCCTCGGCCTGCACCCGAGCCTCGGCCAGCGCACGCGCCTCGGTCTCGGCGCGCGAACGCGCTTCCGCGAGCGCCTGTGCTTCGGCCTCGGCTGCTGCGCGCGCGGCGGACAATGCCTGCTGCTGCTGCGCGGCTTTCTCGGCCTGCTCGCGGGTCATCTGCGCGTGCGCCGCATTGGCACTGTCGCGCTGCTTTTTTTCTTCGATAATCGAGGTTTCCAGTGCGACCCGTGCCGTCTCGGCGGCGGCTTGCGCACGTTTTGCCTCCCCAATCGCCCGCTCCTCGGCGTCGCGTCGCGCCCTGGCTTCAACATCGAGCCGTGCGCGCAGCTGCGCCTCACGTTCGGTGCGCGCACGCGCTTCGGTTTGCGCCTGCTCGCGTGCCAGCGCCAGCGCGGCGATGAGTTCGGCGTCGTTGGATACCGACACCAAAGCCGATGCGACTGGCTGGGTCGCCGGACTAGTCTGATTTGGCGAAGGTGTCGCGGCGCGTTCAACCTGGCCGTCAGAGACGGGGGTGCGGTGTCGCGAAGGCTTGAATGACGCCGTGGTGGATGGATCAAACTTGGCTGCGGTCTTTCTTAGCGCCGTGAAATCAAAATCTTCCGCGCTGCCGCCAAAGTCAGTCAGTGGCTCTTCCCGCCTGACCTCAAATACTTTGACGTACCCTTCCCGTTGCAAGCCGGATAATAATTTTGCCAGCGCCGAAATAGCGATATCAGCTTTGTCGGCCAGCACGTCGACGTTGGATTTGCCGTCGATTGCCTTCAAGACTTTCATCAGTTCACGGGAGAGCGACTGGGTCTTTTGGTTCACCTGGGTGACGCCTTTGGCGGTCTTGGTGAAAACTGTTTTTGCATCCATCGGTTAATTCTTCTTTCAAAGATTGTTCCAACAGCGCGGAAATTTGTCCAACCCGCCAATATCATTTGGACTGCTGCGGCGCTGGACTTTCTGCCAATTGAATATCTTCTCACGAATCATGCGTTTGCGACACTTGAAGCGCTTGCGCACCGCTGCATCGTGTGCGGGACAGCTGTCAACGGGAAAGGTCTGCACCACGTTTTTGGGACAGGCTATTACACTTGACCCGGAAGCCATTATGACTACGCCACGATTGCAACGTCTTCGCCACTTCTACCGCGCTGCACCATTGGCCGCGCTGCTTTGGTTATCGATTTCAGCGTTTGCCGAGCCGCCGTCGCGCGTTGGGCGGATAAGTTTCATGCAGGGTGACGTGTCTTTTTTCATGGATCGCGATGAGGGCTGGCGCCGCGCGCAGCTTAATTTCCCGGTCAGCAGCGAGAATTCGCTGTGGACCGAAAATGGCGGTCGCGCCGAAGTACGCATCGGCGCGTCGGCGCTGCGCATCGATGATCGCTCAGTTCTCGATTTTGTTCGCGTCGAAGACAATCAGACGTCGGCATTCCTGCAACGCGGCACCCTGAATCTGCGGCTGCGCAGCGACGACGACGGCGACCGATCTGAACGGCGCAATGACGGCGACACTTTCCGCATCGAGACCCGCGAAGGCCAATTTGTATTTTCACGCAACGGCAGATATCGGATCGACGCGTCGCCAGACGCGGGCGAAAGTCGCGTCTCGGTCTACGCCGGTCGGGCGCGCTTTGAAGGCGGCGATGGCACTGACAGCCGTATCAATGTCGAGGCGGGCAAATCGCTGGTGGTGCGCGGCAGTGGCGGCGCGAGTGACTTTCATTTTGAATCGGTGAATGAATCGCCGTTTGACCGCTGGGCCGATGCGCGCGATCAAAACTGGAACCAGGTTCACACCCGCTATGTGCGCGAGCGCAACGTGTCGCCCTACATGACCGGCTACGAGGATCTGGATCAGTACGGCGACTGGATCGACGACCGCGAATACGGCAGGCTGTGGTCGCCGCGCGTCGTCGTCAATGACTGGGCACCGTATCGCTATGGTCGCTGGGCGAATGTGCAGCCGTGGGGCTGGACCTGGGTGGACGATGCGGCGTGGGGGTTTGCGCCATTTCATTACGGTCGCTGGGTGCAGGTGCAATCGCGCTGGGCGTGGTGGCCGGGCCCGTACGTGCGTCGCCCGGTATATGCGCCGGCGCTGGTGGCGTGGTTCAACCGGCCGGGATTCAGCATCGCCATCGCATCCGGCCCGTCGGTGGGATGGTGCCCGCTGGCACCGCACGAATATTATTTGCCGGGCTATTCCAACAATGCCACCTACATCCGCAACATCAACTACGTGACCAACAACATCACCATCATCAATCCACCCGGGCGCTACGCGAATCAACTCCCCGGTGCGACGGTGGTCAACAACAATGTGTTTCTCGGCGGCCAGTCGATCGGTCGCAACATTGCGCCGGTGCCGCCTGCCGTGATCGCCGCGCAGACACCCGGCACCGGTGCTGATTTCGGGCCGCGTTTTACGCCTCGGGAATTCGGCAACGGGCAGATTGATCATCGTGGAGACGCGCGTCGGCCGCAGCCGTCTTTTGCGCCTTCGGGGTCCGTGCCACCGGTCATGCCGGCAGCCGTGGGTCTGTTCGCGGCAGGTGCCGCAGGTGTTGTCGCTTCGCAATTGAACAAGCCTGCGCCGCAATCGTCGGCGGGTGGCGCGCTGGCGGTCGTGAATGGACAGCCGGTGCCGCAACCACCGCGCGTGAAGAGCGTGCCGATGCCTGCGCAAACCATGCCCTTGCAAAATCCCTCGATGCCAGCGCGGCCTGTCTACGTCACACGCGGTGCCGTGCCCACACCGCTCATGCATGAACCAGCAGCCCAGCCGTCAGCCAACGGGGGTAATGTGCCGCTGCCCGTGCAACGACCACGCCGCGAACGGCAGGTGATCGAGCGAGCAGCGTCGGCAAATCCAATGGCGGTAAATAATTCGAACGAGCACAGTACGGGCGGTCGCGTCGCACCGGCCACGCGCGTGACGCAAAATGCAGGCGAGCCACGATCAGTGTCGCGTCCTCAGTCTGCACCCGCGCACGAAGGCAGGCCAACGCCTCCCGCCGCACCGAGGCCGCGCGCGGTGCCCGTGGTAGTTCAGTCGAAAGCAGAAGGACACAACCGGCCGTGAAAAATTGAGCATTGAGCGCAGCGGGTGGAAGATGCAGAGTAGTGATCAGTAGCCTCTAGCACCGGCGCGGCGTTTGCGGCATTTTCGCTCCGCAAACCGCGCCAGCGCTGGAGCTTCATTTTTTTTGCCGCGTTTTTCGTGTGCTTTTGTTTTTCGCGTCCAGCCACGAAGCGGCGTCAAGTTCCGGCGCAAAGCGCTCCAATGCCGCCAACCCATGACGCGCCCGATCAATCCAGCCTTTGCCGCGCCCGGCAAGGTTCGCCCAAGCTTCTTCCACTTCCCACGCGCGATGTTGTTTCAGCGCGGCCAGCAAGCATGCCGCTTGCGCGAGATCTTTGTTGGCCTTGGCCGCGAAACTGCCTTCGCGTTCGCCGTAGACAATGAGTTTATGCAGCGCGAAACGCGCGGGGTGCGGAACATTCGCAATCACCACGCCTGCAGTTGAAAGCAGCGCCGCTTGCTGAACGTTCTCCACAGAGAACTCCATGAATTTGAGCGGCTGCAGGGTGATGTGCAGTTGCGGATGCTCGAAAGGTGCGTCGCCGCCGCGATGGCTCACGGTGAGGAAATCGAGGCGGAAATCCGGCTCGCGTGGGTTGAGGTAGGAAGCACCCTGCGCGGAGGTCAGGCTGGCCACCGGCAGCAGGCCCATGCCCAGCGATTCAATGGCTTCGTGTACGTGCACATCGAAATCGGCCGATAGCAGCAGGGAAACGCTCTTTCCCGGATGGGCAACAAGATCGATGTCCTGCGTTCGTGCGGCTGTGCCCCAGCTCACGCCGAGCATGTTGCTGTACGCCAGAAAAGCGTGCGTGCCGATGAGCAAGCCGCCAGCGTGAAAAAAACCGTAGTCGGCGAGGCGACGAATCACCTGATAGTGACGCGGCAACAAACTCGCGCAACCAAGCGCCATGGCGGAACGTGCCATCGGCAGTAGCGCGTCGGTGACCGGCTTCGACGATTTTCGTGCCACCAGTTGGCGAACCGGCTCATTGTCCGGACCGACGTAAAGCTGGCGCAACTTGCCGGACGGCTCCGTGTACTGGTAATACCAATACGGTCGGCCTTTCACGGACTTGGTTGCGAACGACCCCGGCAAATCCGCGACCGTGCGGCTGTGCTCCACCGCCAGCGCCGATTCGAGTATCTGCGCGTAGGCGGTTTGCGCGACGGATGGGAGATCCGAATAGGTGGCTATCGAGGCGTCTGCCATGGTTATACCAGCCGAAGCTGAAAGTTAGTATAACGACAGAGTGACAAAGTTATACTAGTTTGTCAACTAGATTAGTATAGCTATACATCTTATTTTTGTTCTCTTTGATATTGCGGATCGCCATTTGACGGGCTTCTTCAGCCAAAACCGCCCTGAAATCCGCACCAGTGGCTGATCTACACAATTCAGCGCATTCTCAGCCAACTTTGCGCTCCCAATACGGCGGATCCCCAACCGTTTTCTTCATGAAGTCGATAAACAGCCGCACCTTCGCCGGCAGGAAACGGCGATCTGGATAGACCGCATAAATATCGCTGCCCGGGGCGGCAAATTTCGGCAGCACTTCCACCAGCCGGTCTTTTTTTATTTCTTCTGACACCTCCCATGCACTGCGCCACGCCAGACCGTGCCCGGCCAGCGCCCAGCGGGTAAGCACTTCACCGTCATTGCAATGCATGTCGCCGGAAACTTTTACTGAAACATTTTTTGTGCCGTCGCGAAACGCCCAGCTATCGGCCAGCCCGTCTTCGGTCGCGGTGACGAGGCAATTATGTTTGGCCAGATCGGCCAGTGTCGCGGGCTTGCCGTAGCGCTTGAAGTAGCTGGCTGAGCCGACCACGACGCGATGATTGCGTGCAAGCTTGGTGGCGATCAGGTCGGCATTTTTCAAGTCGGCAATACGGATGGCCAAATCGACGCGTTCGTTTTTCAAGTCGACGATGCGCTCCGAAAGATGCAGCGTCACATTCAGATTTTTATGCAACTCGACGAATGCAGGCAAATGCGGCGCGATGTGCTTGCGCCCAAACGCGGTCGGCGCAGAAACAATCAGCCGACCGGTTGCGCTGCGGGCACCTGCGGTGAGTGACTCTTCGGCGGCACGCAGCTCATTCAAAATATTTCGCACGTCCTCGAAAAACGCCATGCCTTCCGGCGTCAGGGTAATTTTGCGCGTGGAGCGTTTGAACAGCTTTACGTTGAGCTGCTCCTCCAATTGGTCGATGCGTCGACCGATCATCGCCGGCGTGACACCCTCGTCGCGCGCAACGGCGGAAAGGCTTTCTGTTTTCGCCACGTCCAGAAATGTTTGCAACGCTTTTAATCGATCCATTCTTTCTCCTCGATGCCGTGTTTTAACCTCTGGCGACGGTATGAAACGCTTTTGTTTTAGTAGCGATTATTATTCTTTAGGTCACGTAATACAATCTACGCTTAAATCCCCGCTCACGCTCACAAACTTATCGCGTATTTTGCTAACCGCGCGGGCAAACCCCAAGGAAAAATTCATGGCCACCACCCACACGATGCCCGCCGGGCTGTCGATCAGCGGCAAAATGCCGCCCGCCTACACCGACGTGCTCTCGACGGAGGCGCTGACGTTTTTCGTGGCGCTTCACCGCAAATTTGAGCCGACCCGGCAAGCGCTGCTCGCCGCTCGTGCGGCACGCCAGAAACAATTTGACGCCGGTACGCTGCCCGATTTTCTGCCTGAAACCAAACACATCCGCGACGGCAACTGGGTGGTGGCCGCAGTGCCGGCCGACATACAGGATCGTCGCGTCGAAATCACCGGCCCGACTGATCGCAAGATGGTCATCAATGCCCTGAACTGCGGTGCCAACACTTTCATGGCTGACTTTGAAGATGCCAATTGCCCGACGTGGGAAAACATGATCGACGGCCAGATCAATCTGCGGGACGCCAACGCACGCACCATCACGCTCGAGCAAAACGGCAAACAATACAAACTCAACGACAAACCCGCCGTGCTGTTTCCACGTCCGCGCGGCTGGCATCTGGATGAAAAGCACGTCACGCTCGATGGCAAGATCGTATCGGGTGCGATATTTGATTTCGCGATGTATTTTTTCCATAACGTAAAAACGTTACTGGCGCGCGGCAGCGGCGTGTATCTGTATTTGCCGAAAATGGAATCGCATATCGAGGCGCGTTTGTGGAACGATATTTTCGTCATGGCGCAGAACGAGCTCGGCGTGCCGCAAGGCTCGGTGAAGGGTACCGTGCTGATCGAGACCATTGTTGCCGCGTTTGAAATGGATGAAATTCTTTACGAGCTGCGTGAGCACAGCGCAGGACTCAACATTGGTCGCTGGGATTATATTTTTTCGGCGATCAAAAAATTCCGTTTGAACAAAAATTTCTGCCTGGCCGATCGCAGTCAGGTAACGATGACCGCGCCATTTTTGCGCGCCTATGCGCTGTCGCTCATCAAAACGTGCCACAAGCGTCAGGCGTTTGCGATGGGTGGGATGGCCGCGCAAATTCCGATCAAGAACGACACCGCTGCAAACGATGCCGCGATGGAAAAAGTGCGCGTCGATAAATTGCGCGAGGTCACCGATGGCTGCGACGGCACCTGGATTGCGCATCCGGGTTTGGTGGCGATTGCCAAAGCGGTGTTTGATGAACACATGAAGACACCAAACCAGATTCATCGCCAGCGTGACGACGTGAATTTCACCGCGAAAGACTTGCTCGATTTCCGCCCCGAAGCGCCGATCACCGAAGCCGGATTACGCAACAACATTCAAGTCGGCATTCAGTACGTCGGCTCCTGGCTCGGCGGCAATGGCTGTGTGCCGATTTTTAATTTGATGGAAGACGCCGCGACCGCCGAAATTTCGCGCTCACAAGTGTGGCAATGGATTCGCTCACCGAAAGGCGTGCTCGATGACGGCCGTAAAGTCACCAAGGAAATGGTCGCGCCGCTGATAAAAGACGAACTCACCAAAACGCCGGGCATTGTTGGCGATGCGGTTTATGCGGCAGGCAAATATGTTGCCGGTGCGGCGATGTTTGAGGGGCTCGTGATGGACGACAACTATGAAGAGTTTTTGACCTTGCCGGCCTATCGGGCAATTGCGTAGCGTCCCGGTTTGTTGGCAAAAATAGCCCGTAACGCGCAACACGGCTTGGCTCATGGAGCCGATCCAGAATCAGTTCTGCCTGCACCGTGTGCTGTACACGCCCGCATCTGAAATCAGCAAATGCGAACGTTGAACCGCGCGGCGTCGCATGTAGTGTAGTGCTTCATATTTAATGCAACTTATTACGATGATCACCAATCTGCTCCTTCCCCCGGCCACGGGGGAAGGCGGGGATGGGGGCGATGCCAACGTCGGCGCGCGATCTGCAACGACACCCCCATCCCGGCCTTCCCCCACATAGCGGGGGAAGGAGGCACAATTGGTGGTGATCGCGCGATAACTTGCATAAGTTCCAAACTGAATGAAGCAGTACACTAGGTTGACTGCGTCAGGCAATCAATCCCTGCCGCCGCGCGCCACGACCCAACACCCACGCCGTTGCCGGCGCCAACAGCACCGGCACCAACGCCAGTGGCAGCCACCACCAGTGACCATTCATGCAGACAGCAACAGCGGCCCAGCCGAAACCGCCCAGTGATTCTAAAATGGTGACGATCACGTTACCTTTATGGCGTTTTTTCAACGCGCGCCGGTCGCCCTGACGCGGATTCCAGACCTGACACAATGCCGCCGAGATCATCCCGCCGCCACTGCAAAATACCAGCACCAATGCCGCGACCGCATCGCGCGTGAGCCAATACAACGCCAGCGGCAGCAACAACGCCATCACCGGCACGACCGCCGCAATTGCCTTGATCCAGCGCACGCGATTGATCGAGACCGGTGCCGTGCCGATCAATTCCGGCGCGTCCTCGGCTGCGATGGTGAGCCACGCCAGACTGCCTGCCAGCATTGACGTGATCACCACAAAGACGGGCACCAGTAGCCATGCACTGTGCCCGCCTTTAAAGCCTAAAAATAATAGCGGGATCAGATAAAGAATCTGCAATAGCGTTTGCGAAATAATTTGCGGATCGCGGGCAATCAGCTTCCATTCTTTCATCAGCAAATTCGCGATCAGTCCGCTGCGGAAATTGCGCTGCTTCGTATTGGTGTTGCGTTGCGATTTGGTGCTGCCACCGGTCGTCGTTTCCTGCGTGCCGCTGACGAAGCGATGAAGGCAAGATTTACGACCAGCCAGAAACCGCCTGCACCAATGATAATGACCACCGCAAGCGGCAGCCATTCGCCCAGCATCGCGCGCACCGGCCACCACAGCACGCTATCGGGCGCGAACCAGCCACCCACTGCCGTTTCATTTTTTGCCCAGACTGCGATTGCGGACTGGCGGTCACGCGATAAAATATTTTGCAGCTGCGACAACAGGAAGAATCCTGCACCGATCAACGCTGCCAATATTTGCGCGAATGTCTTGGCACGTCGCGCGCCGAATATGCGCACCAGTGTCATCGTTGTCAACATGCCTGCGGCGGCAGCGGCGAGTCCGAGCGAGGCGATGACGGGATAGATTGCGATCAGGCCGGGATGTCCGGTAATCAGGCCGGCGTGCGCGAACGGCAACAGCAACACCAACGGCAGGATGCATGCGGCGAGGGCGATACCCAATCCGCGTACCGTGAAAATCGCTCGCGGTGCCAGCGGTGAAGACAATAATAAATCGACATCACCGCGATCAAACAATGCCGACACCGCATGCGCGATGGTTTGCGAAATCATGATAGAGAAAACCAGCCAGAACACCGCGCCAGTTACCGGGATCAGCATGGAGCCGAAGTCCGCATGGCTGATTTTTTTATCAACATGCAGCAGTAGCCACGCTGCAAGATGTACACACGCCCAAATGAATCCGCCGCCGATGAGCAATATCCAGATGCGCTTACCACCGGCGTTGCGCCACGCCAAACGCATTTCGTGACGCAGCAGCCACAGCCAACCGCCGGCGACGGGCTGCATCACGCGGCTTGGGTGAGATTCAGGAACACATCTTCCAGCGATGCGCCAGCCGACCCGGTCTTCGCGCGTAATTCCTCCAGCGTGCCTTCGGCCACGATCCTGCCATTTTGAATGATGCTGATGCGCTCGGCGAGTCGCTCGGCGATGTCGAGTATGTGCGTGGTCAGCACCACCGTGTTGCCCTTCGCGACATAGTCGACGAGCATGTCCTTCACCGACTTGGCCGCGTGCGCATCGAGTCCCGTCAGCGGCTCATCGAGAATCATCAGCTTCGGCTCGTGAATCAAGGCACCCGCGAGCGCCAGTTTTTGCCGCATGCCGCGCGAAAATCCTTCGGTGTATTCAAAACGGTTGTCCCACAACTCGAGCCACTTCAATAAATCATCGGCACGCGATGCTGCGCGTGTTGCATCGATTGTCCAGAGGCCTGCAACGAACTCCAGATACTCCAACGGATTTAATTTTCCATAGAGCATCGGATCGTCGGGCAAAAATGCCGTGATGCGTTTTGCAGCTTGCGTTTCTTTCACCGTGTCGTGACCGAATATGGCGACGCGGCCGGCGTCGGGCTTCAGCAAGCCTGCAACGATGCGCAGCGTGGTTGTTTTGCCCGCGCCGTTGGGGCCCAGCAGCGCGTGGAATTGTCCGGGCGCAATGGTGAGATCAACATTGTCGACGGCCATTTTGCCGCCAAAACTTTTGCTAAGCCCGGTGATCGCGAGCGCGGGTGCGTCCATTTTTTCCTCAATAAAAAAGCCGTCCATTGGAGACGGCTTATACCAATTCCAAATCATGACGACAGTAATTTACCGTCATTCCCGCGCAGGCGGGAATCCAAGTTTGCGCGACGAAAATTAGATTCCCGCCTGCGCGGGAATGACGGCGCGATTATCAATCTATTATTATGGAAATCGAATTACCCAGCATAACACCATCAAACTCTAGCACTGGCGCGTATTTACAGACAATTATGCCCTGAAAGCCGCGACAGTGCTTGATCTAGAACAACGCCTCTTCCATCTGCAACACACTATCTGCGCCCTGAATCAAGGCATCCGCAAAGGACGGCGCCATTGTCAAAATGTGATCCGCATAAAACCGCGTGGTCATGATTTTGGCTTTCAGAAAATCGCCATCGCCTCCGCCGGTTTTAATTTGCGCAGCCGCTACCAGCGCAGCACGTGCCATCATCCAGCCGCCCGTGACGGTGCCCATCAATTTCAAATAATGCACGGCACCTACAAATACTGCCGCCGGATTATTCGGATACATCGTCGCGATCCACTCGGTCGCGCGCCTGGCGCTGGCGATGCTGCTGGTCAATTGCGCGGCGATGGCTTTCAGATTCACGTCGTTCATCGCCAACAATTGCGCGGGAATTTTTTCCATTTCGGCAAGCAAGGCGAGCGCAGTTTGGCCACCCTCGCGCCCGACTTTGCGGCCGACCAAATCATTCGCCTGAATACCGGTGGTGCCTTCGTAAATTGCCGAGATGCGTGAATCGCGGTAATACTGCGCAGCACCCGTTTCTTCGATAAAGCCCATGCCGCCGTGAACCTGAATACCCAGCGAGGTGACCTCGATGCCGGCCTCGGTACTCCAGCCTTTGACAATCGGGATGAGCAGATCGACCAGTGCCTGATTGCTGCGTTTTTGCTTCTCGTCTGTTGAACGCTCGGCAATATCGAGACACGCTGACGCATAATAAGTCAGCGCGCGACTCGCTTCGGCGTAGGCACGCATGGTCAGCAACATGCGCTTCACATCGGGGTGATAAATGATCGGCACCGATTTCGGCGATGCGCCGAACGATGCTGGCACTGGCGTGACGGGTCTACCCTGCACGCGTTCGCGCGCCCACACCAGCGCATGCTGGTATGCCCGCTCGGAAATCGACACGCCCTCGAGCCCCACGCCGAGACGCGCGGCGTTCATCATCACAAACATGTATTCGATGCCGCGATTGGGCTCGCCCACCACGTAGCCGGTCGCGCCGCCCGCGTCACCGTATGACATCACGCAGGTCGGACTGGCGTGGATGCCCATCTTGTGCTCGATCGAAATGCACTTCACATCATTGCGTGCGCCGATGGATCCATCGGCGTTGACCAAAAATTTCGGCACCACGAATAAGGAAATGCCTTTCACGCCATCTGGTGCGCCTTCGATGCGCGCCAGCACCAGATGGATAATATTTTCAGTGTAATCGTGCTCGCCGTACGTAATGAAAATCTTTTGCCCGGAAATTTTGTAGCTGCCATCGGCCTGCGGGATCGCTTTAGCGCGCACCATCGCCAGATCGGAGCCGGCCTGCGGCTCGGTGAGATTCATGGTGCCGGTCCATTTGCCGGCGGCCATGTTGGGAATGAATTTATTTTTCATCTCAGTCGAGCCGTGCGCATCGAGTGCTGCAATCGCGCCGAGCGTCAACAGCGGGCAGAGCTTGAAAGCCATATTGGCGCTGCCGAGCATTTCGGATACGGGTGTGGCGACGATATGCGGCAAGCCCTGCCCGCCGAATTCCAGCGGCGCTTCGAGCTGACTCCAGCCGCCCTCAACATATTTCCAATAGGCGTCTTTAAAACCTTTTGGCGTGGTGACGACGTTGTTGGCGATCCTCGCGCCCTCAGCGTCGCCGCTTTTATTTAGCGGTGCCAACACTTCTTTGGAAAATTTTCCAGCTTCGTCAAAAATTGCACTGACCAAATCCGGCGTGACTTCTTCACAGCCTGGCAGCTTGGCTATTTCATCGAGACCGATGACGTGCTCAAGCAAAAAATTAATGTCTTTGATCGGTGCGTTGTAGTCGGACATGCTGTTCTCCGTGATTTCCTGTTAACTTCGTCATTGCTGCCGAGGCGGGAATCCAAGCCTGCCGAAATAACGTTCACTACAGAAACTTGGATTCCCGCCTTCGCGGGAATGACGCGTTTACTTAGTCCGGTAATTTTTTATAAGGCTGCGGTCAACTGCGGCACCAGCGTGAACAGGTCACCCACTAAACCATAATCGGCAACCTGAAAAATCGGCGCTTCCGGATCCTTGTTGATCGCAACGATTACCTTGCTGTCTTTCATGCCGGCCAAGTGCTGGATCGC
>JAYVXF010000115.1:0-19712 GCA_043793345.1 Betaproteobacteria bacterium
TGGACGCCGCGCCAATGCTGGTGTTTTCATTTATAAGGAAACGAACTTACAACGCAAACTCCGGCGCATACTTCGCAAACCACAGCTCCAGCACCGTCAACGCCCAGAGCCTGCCCGCGTGATTGCTGCTACCTGCACGATGTTCGCGCAGTACACGTTGCAATGCGCCGTCGCGAAACAGCCCGCGTTTGTCCAAACCATCTGCACTCAAGGCATGCTCCATGCGTGGCTTCAATCCGCCGTCCAGCCATTGCGTGAGCGGCATCACGAAGCCTTGCTTGGAGCGATAGATGATGTCGTGCGGCAGGTATTTTTCGGCGAGTTTTTTCAGGAGATATTTGGTGGTCTTGCCGTTTTGTTTGTACGCGGGGTTGAGTTGCGCGACGAACTCGACAAATTTGTGATCCAGATACGGCACCCGCGCTTCGAGCGAATATGCCATCGTCGCGCGATCCACTTTGGTCAGCAGATCGTCCGGTAGCCAAAGGCGCATATCGACGTTCATGATTTTTTCGAGATAGCTCGACGAATTGCACTGATCGAAAAATTGCGCTGCGTAGTCGGCAATATGGGTTTTTTGATGCGCAAGAAATGCGTCGGAAAACAGGGCGGGGTGGGTGGCGCGATCAAATAGATTCGGGATGGTGGCGTAGCGATGCGACTGCGGCATTCCAATCGCTTTTACAATGCGATCTTTTTGCCAGAGCGCTGGCAGGTGCGGCACCAGCGCGTGCAGCGGTGAGTGTGCATTGCCGAGCAGGGCGGTAATGCGCTCCTCTTTCACGCGCTTGCCATAATTGGCGTAACCGGAAAATAATTCATCCGCGCCTTCGCCGGTGAGCGCAACCGTGACGTGCTGCCGAGTGAGCCTGGACAGCAACATCGTCGGTAACGCGGCCTGATCGCCGAACGGCTCGTCGAACACATCGACCCATCCGTCAAACGCATCGTGTACGTCGTCCGGCGAGACCATCAACGCATGATGCCGGCTACCGATGTGCTGCGCCACTTTTGCCGCTTCTGCGTGCTCGCTTTGTGAGGGGTCGACTGATTTGTCGCTATGCAGGAAGCCAAGATTGAACGTGTCGATTGGCTTGCCCGTGACGTCGGTCATCATGGCGGCCACCACGCTTGAATCGACCCCGCCACTTAAAAATGCACCCAGCGGCACGTCTGCGACCAGCATCGATTCAACCGAGCGGCGCAGCTCTGCGTCGAGACGCGATAGTGATTCGGCCTCATCCCACGCGGGTTTGTTGAGGTAATCAGGTTGCCAATATTGCCACGTTTTCAATTCGCCTTTGCCTACACGCAGGGCGTGCCCGGCGGGCAATTTTTTAATGTGTTTGTAGATGGTCAGCGGAGCAGGGATGTACTGGCATTCCAGATAGAGCCCCAAGGCATCGAGATCGATTTCTTTGCGGATGGCGGGGTGTTCTAGCAGCGCTTTTAATTCGGAGGCAAAGGCGAATAATTTGCCATCCCAAAAATAATGGAATGGTTTCACACCCAAGTGATCGCGCGCAGCGAACAGGGTTTGCGTTTCAGCGTCCCAGGTGGCGAAGGCGAACATGCCCTGCAAGTTTGCGAGCGCTGTGTCATGCCAATGCGCAATCGCCTGCAACGTGACCTCGGTATCACCAGCGGTGCGAAATGTGCGGCCTTCGGCTTCCAGTTGCTGGCGCAGCTTGCGGTAGTTATAAATTTCGCCATTAAAAACGATGGTGTGGCGACCGTCTGGCGTGCTCATCGGCTGAATGCTGGCGGCGAGGTCGATCACGCTAAGTCGTCGATGACCGAGCCAGGCTGGCCCCTGGTGAAAATATCCCTCCGCGTCCGGCCCGCGATGGGCAAGGCGGCGGTTCATACGGCGCAGCACTTCGCTGGCGTCGCGGGTCGTGTTGGCGAAGTCAACGAATCCGCTTATACCGCACATGGGTCGCTACCGATGCAGTCGAGTACAGCGTTGAAAGCGATTATTATTTTGTTTTGAGGGATCACGACGTGGGTGAAATTCGAGGTGTTTCTATGATTGTGCGGTGCAGGCAGCGTTAGGCGGCAGCATAAAGATGAATGTTTTATTATTTAACATAATATAAATTATACGCAAAATAAGGCAGGCGAAAATTGCTGCGGGGCATGTAAAATATGCGCTGCTTCCATCACCCAAGCTGTTCCAGTTATGACAATATTCTTGATGTTTAACTCTAATAATAAGCGTCATCCGATTGATACTAATAAATAATTTAATTTATAAAGTCTTGCATTTTTTGGCTCCAGGCAACGCATGCTGACCGCCGGTGGCACGCCAGCCGCACCGATCACACGTCTGTCCAAAACAGACCTCGATTGGGCCACAGACTTTTTGACCAATGTTTTTCTTGACGGCCCACCGATCACGAAGCTATTTACGCCGCCAAATATTGAACAGCAATTGCGCTATTTTATGCGCTGCAATTGCGCGTTGGCGCTCAACATAGGTGAATGTTACGCGACCGAGGCGCGCGATGGTTTGGCACTTTGGTTGTCACCGGGTCGCACCGCGATGACCGTGGCCGATATGTGGCGCGCCGGGATGTTGCGGGCACCGTTGAAATACGGCTTGATTGGCACCGCCAAAGTGATCGGCTTCGCACATCACATCGACGCGATGCACAAGCGCTGCGCGCCGATGGCGCATTACTACCTGTTTCTGACTGGCGTAGATCCCAATCAACAGCGCCAAGGCGTTAGCACCGCGTTGCTCAGCGACATGCTTAAGCGAATCGATGCCGAGCGGATGCCGGTTTTTCTCGAAACCCAGAGTGCCACCAACGTCGAGATATACCAAAAACTCGGCTTCGTGGTGGTCGAAAAGCGCCCGTTTCCGGTGACGGCGAACGTTTTTAACTGGGGGATGTTGCGGCAGCCACAAAGTTAGTGCTAGCCGCCCTGCCCGCAAAAACTTTGCACGTAGATCGCCATTTGGTGCGGGTTTCAGAGTCAAATGGCTCTGCAATGCCGGCCAATGCTAGTGTGTTGGCAAATTACTTACGCTCGAATCCTCGCATTACGTAGCAAGCTTATCCCCAGAAATTCAGGCGCGATGTCTGCCTGCTGTGGCACGCCGTCATTTGCGTCGGTGCCAACAATAAAATAATCGGTCCTGCCATCGGCGAATTTGTTCGCCTCGTAAACGCTCGTCAAAATCGGCACGTGGTCGCCATACGCACATAACCAACCGGGCCGCGATGTCGCTTTCAGCCCCTCATGGATCGCGCCGAGCATGGTGTCGGTGTGTTGCAGATGACGCAGGTAGATGGTGAATTCTTCATAACCAACAGGCGGCGCACTTGTGTACAAGCGGGCTTCATCGCCATCGGCCACACGCTCTTGATGAAGAGGGCCGTGATTTTCCATGGTGATGACGAAAATAAACAGTGGCTCAGTCGCACCGCGAAGAATCTGTGCAACTTTTTTTGCGACTGCGGCGTCGCCGATATAAGGCCCACTTTTGTCGTCGGGTGAAAACGCGGTGATGTCGATAAATTCATCGAAACCCAGCGCGGGAAATACCCGATCACGATCATAAAATTTTGCCGAAAATGGATGCACGCAAATAGTTCGATAGCCAAGACTTTTCAATTCGCTCGCAATCGTCGGCACGCCATGCCGCGCCAGCTTGCGGTAAGGGTTGAAACGGTGAATGCCGAGTGCTTCGGAGGCAATACCCGACAAAAAGGCGAACTCGGTGCGCACGGTATTGGCACCCCACGCGGGCACTTGCAGACGCCCTGCGTGGCTTGCCAGTCCGGTCAGCGCGTCGAAGTTTTTGAGCACGTCCGGATGAATACCGTCGATGACGCGACGGGCGTCAAAAAAAGATTCGCACTGCACCGCAACGAGATGTGGGAGATGCTGCGGGTTTGGTGATTTTGGTTGTGGTTGAAAGATACCCTGCAGTTTTTTCACAACCATGTGTGGACTATTAACGCGCTCCTCCTGCCAGTACCGAACAAAGCTGCCCAACAGACCCAACGTTTGTAGATCACGAACGGGATCGAGCGTAATCGGCAGAAGCTTACGCGTCCCAATCCACAGCAGTGCCGCGCCGACACTGAGCGAAATCAAACAGCAAAGCGCGAAGGAAACAAACCCCAGCTGCGACAGCATTGATGGCTCGACGCGCAACGCGATGACACACAAGACAACGAAACCGGCTGCGCAAGCAATCGCCGGCCACACACCAAAGAAAGGCAAATACAATCGTGGGTGACGCAGCAGCGCCTTGAAAAACCGGAAATCGAAAAACAGGAATGGCTCACGCAGGGTGGCGAATTTCGTATTGCTCACCAGCACGACCAGCAACATGCCGAGCAGGTTCAAACCACTCGCAAAATACGGCCGCTGCCAAATTGCAAGCCCCACGCCAAACAGCACCAGCCACAAACCCGAATGCATCGCGAACGCCTGCGCATGCCGCGTGCGCAATCGCGGACGCGGATGCAGAAATTGCTCAACACAGAAGGAAATGCCAAGGCCTGCTACCAGAGGCACAAGGACGCCGCGGACAATCTCAAACATCGTAGCCAAGCAAGCTCAGTGATTTTTGCAATGCATCAACTTGCGGCACACGAATCACAACAACGCCTCGATCGGCGATTTCACGGCAGTCAACATTTTGATTGCACCGGGCACCGCCAACGCGATGCTGTCCTTCGTGTAAAAGCCACCATTAACGAGCGTGGCGTGCATGACCATTTTGCGAAAGGCCGCATTCAATACTGGCTCTGGCACATTGCCGTGTTTCCAGAAATCATCGAGTTCGCCTTGGAATGTTAAGCCCGCCAGATTGTAAATCGGATCGGCGAGCGTCTTGATCGGCTTGCCCGCATCGAGTGCAGCGGTGCCAACAGTGCTATTGACCAGCACCACGCCCAGCGTGTGGGCAAGCAAAGGATTGGCATCACCCGTCTCGATAAAATGTACGCGATTATTGACACCGTATTCATTCGTTACCTGCGCGATGACGATTGAATAATTGACAAATCCGGTATCGAGCGGATGATTTTTGATCAGCAGATGCGCGTCCGTCGGCGCTGCACGGGCGAATGATTTCACCACCGTGTCGATCACCTCGCGCATACCGGAGAACGCAGAAAATTCGCGGATCTGAGCATCGCTGTCGAGCTGTAGCGGTAGCAGGAAAAATGGTGTTTTTTCATTCAAGAGTTGATCGCAAATAATTTTATCTTTGCGCTCGTAAAACTTCAATGACGCAAACCGTCTCGCAAGTCCAGCGTATTCAATCGCAGCGTTGTATGGTCGATGCGTTTGGTAGCTGCGGTAGGCAATGACATTGCCCAAATTGGCCAGGTGGTAGGCGATGTCATGCGCCGCGCGCACCGACAGCGGTGTGTGAACAGCCTGATACGACTGCGCCGAAATGTGCGGTGCGTTTCTCAAATACCAATCCGGGTCGCGCGGCAAGGCGGAATATTTGTTGACACCGCCGCGCTCCAGCGTCACCCAGTTTGGCCGAAAGTAGCCTTCTTCAAAAACATGCACAGTCACACCGGTCCGTTTTGCCGCACCAATCGCGGCCACGTGGATCGGACGGCGATCACCAAACAGCACCACATCTGTTATGCCCTGCGCAGCAAATTTCGCCGTGAGCCAACCCGGCAACACTGCGGCCGCGCCGCGAAAATTCCATGCGCGACGCGGAAGCCAATACGCCGCATCGCCGCAATTGAAATTTACTTTGAATACGGCGTGGCCCTCCGCGATCAAGCTGTCGGCGAGCCGCGCGAAAAATGGACTGCTGACACCTTGCAGGAAGAGGAAACGTTTTGGCATTCAGGAATTTGTTAGTCCGGCAAACACGAACACTGGCGCGGCTGGTGGCGCAGAAAATGCTGGAAAAGTGCGCCAATGCTGGTGTTTCTCATGTAAGGAACGTCTAAGATCTCAAAATTGTCTCCCCGGCGGAGGCCGGGGCCCAAGTTTGCCAGCAGTATCAGGTATTTATAAAACTTGGGTACCGGCCCGGCGCAACCCTTGTGGTTGTTCGCCGGTATGACAAGGTTATTAGAAGCCCCTAATTAGAAGCCCCTAAGTAATTCAAATGTGCGGCGTCGAATAAGCGAGGAATACCAACGTCTTCTCGGCAACGACTTCACGCGAATGCAGTGCAAGTATAAAGCCGATGTGATCAATTCGATCCCGCGTCAATCGCATTGCTGTGACGATGTGCAAACCATTATTAGGCCCCTGATGGGGTAAAATCTTGCACTTCTGATGACTTCCAACAATGCTCGCCAAAAATTTGCCGCCAGCGCAAATTCCCCGCAATTTCCAACCGAGATATGAAACTAATACCAACCATTCTGTGCGGCGGCTCTGGCTCACGTCTCTGGCCCGTCTCACGCGAGCAGCATCCAAAGCCCTTCATTCGTCTTCAGGATAACCAGAGCCTGTTGCAAAAAGCGTTCATTCGCGGGGCGCTACTCGACAGCGTGGCAGAGGTGTTGACGGTCACCAACCGTGATCTTTTTTTCAAGACACAAGATGAATACCGGCCTGTTAATGGAGGCAAGCTCCCGCTTTCCTACATTCTGGAGCCGTTCGGAAGAAATACCGCACCTGCCGTTGCGGCGGCAGCGATCCAGATCGCCAAGGCGCATGGCCCGGAAGCGATCCTGTTGATTCTCGCGGCCGATCATTTGATTGCCGATCAGGCGGCATTTGCAAATGCCGTCCAGCAGGCGACGGCGCTTGCGGCCGATGGGAAAATTGTGGCGTTTGGCATTCAGCCTACAGCACCGGAAACGGGCTATGGCTACATCGAGGCCGACGGTAATACGGTCGTCAAATTTGTCGAGAAACCGTCTGCAGAAGTCGCCACCGCATACCTGGCATCGGGCCGATTCCTGTGGAACTCCGGCATGTTTTGCTTCGCGGCTGGCACGATGCTGGTTGAAATGGAAAAGCATTGCCCGAACGTACTTGCGTCGGTGAAATCCTGTCTCGCCAGCTCGATAGACGCGAAGGGCGATGGATTCGCACAGCTTGAATTGAATTCGGTGGATTTCGCCAGCGCACCGGACATATCGATCGACTACGCCGTCATGGAAAGAACCGATCGCGCCGCTGTCGTGCCTTGCAATATCGGCTGGAGCGATATTGGATCCTGGGACGCCATTGGCGAGCTTTCGCCACCGGATGCGCAAGGCAATCGCGTCGATGGCATGGCCCTGCTGCACGATGTGACCAACTGCTACATTCAAAGCAAAGAGCGCATGGTGGGCGCAGTGGGGCTCAAAAATCTGGTCATCATCGACACGCCGGATGCGCTGCTGGTCGCTGACCGTTCCCGAGCCCAGGACGTGAAACACGTGTACGCAAAACTGAAGGCGCAGGGCCACGAATCCCATAAGCTGCATCGCACCGTACACCGGCCGTGGGGTACCTACACGGTTCTCGAAGAAGGCAGCCGTTTCAAGATCAAACGCATTGAAGTCAAGCCGGGCGCATCGCTTTCACTACAGATGCACCACCATCGCAGCGAACACTGGATCGTGGTGAGCGGGATGGCGAAGGTCGTCAACGGCGAGCTTGACTTGATGATTGCCACCAACGAATCCACTTACATTCCCGCAGGCCACAAACATCGGCTGGAAAATCCTGGCGTCGTTAATCTCGTCATGATCGAAGTGCAGAGCGGCGAGTACCTGGGCGAGGATGATATTGTTCGCTTTCAGGATGTTTACGGGCGCGTTTAAAATTTGCTTTTGTGGCGACTAACGTTGTCACCCAACAAACCAGGAATCAAATTGCAGACCACTACTACAGGGGCCAGAGGTATCAAGGCCCGATTCGCAAGCGTCAGTTTTATTCTTTGGCTTACTGTCATCATCCCCACGGCCCTCGCGGTGATTTATTTTGGGTTGATCGCGTCCGACGTATACATCTCCGAATCGCGCTTTGTGGTGCGCAGTCCGCAACGACAGGCACAGACCGGGCTGGGTGCGCTACTTCAAGGCACGGGATTTTCAAGATCCCAAGATGACACCTATTCAGTTCACGACTTCATTCTTTCACGCGACGCGCTCAAGGAGCTTGATGACCAGCTTGGCGTGCGCAAAGCCTACTCGAGCAAGGAAGCAGATTTCATCAATCGATTCCCAGGCGTCGACTGGGACGACAGCTTTGAAGCTTTCCACCGGTATTACCGCAATCGCGTCACGCTCGACTACGACACGGTGTCGTCCATCACCATCCTGAAGGTGCGCGCTTTCAATGCGGAGGACTCGAAAAAGATCAATGACCTGCTGCTTAAGATGGGCGAGCGGCTGGTCAACAATCTGAACGACCGCAGCCGCCAGGATCTTATCAAGACCGCTGAGAGTGAGGTCGCCGTCGGCGAAGAAAAGGTCAAGCGCACTGCCACCGCGCTGGCCGGGTTCCGCAACAATCAGTCAGTCTTTGACCCAGACCGCCAGTCGGCTCTGCAACTGCAGGGCGTCTCGAAACTGCAGGAAGAGCTGGTGGCAACAGAAACCCAGCTCGCGCAAATACAGCGGGTGTCGCCGAGCAACCCCCAAGTTGGCGCGCTCAAAAGCCGAGTCGACACACTGCGCAAAGCGATTGCAAATGAAACCGCGAAGGTCGCAGGCGGCGGCGGTTCGCTCACCTCAAAATCGGGTGCGTTTGAACGATTCACGCTGGAAAAAGTCTTCGCAGAAAAGCAGCTCGCGGCGGCGTTGACGGCACTGGAGTCGGCACGGAGCGAAGCGCTGCGCAAGCAGCTTTACCTTGAAAGACTGGTTCAGCCGAATCTGCCGGACAAGGCGGTTGAGCCGCGTCGCATACGCTCGGTGTTAATGGTATTTGTGCTGGGGCTCGTTGCCTGGGGCGTGATCAGCCTGCTGGTTGCCAGCATTCGAGAACACATAGATTAGCGCGGCACTATTGATGGCGAATGACGGATCGATATTGCGTTCGTTGACGGTTCAACGGCGCACACTGTATGCGCTGATGATGCGTGAAGTCATTACGCGCTTTGGCCGGGATAATCTGGGCGCGTTGTGGCTCGTAGCAGAGCCGATGATATTCACGCTGGGCATCGTGACGCTTTGGTCTGCTGCGGGCTTGCAGCACGGGTCAAGCATACCGATAACTGCGTTCGCCGTGACCGGGTATTCTTCTGTGCTCCTCTGGCGCAATTGCGCCGGGCGCACGATAGGCGCGATTGACGCAAACTTGCCTTTGTTATTCCACCGCAATGTCAAAGTGATCGATGTTTTTCTGACGAGGATTGTCCTCGAAGTCGCCGGCGCAACGGGATCGTTTGCCATATTGGCGATGTTTTTCACCTCCATCGGCTGGATGGAAGCGCCGATCGATATGCTGCAGGTGATTTTTGGCTGGTTCATGTTGGCATGGTTTGGAACCGCACTTGCCCTGCTAGTTGGCGCGGGGACCGCCTACAGCCATATTGTTGAAAAACTGTGGCAACCCGCTTCTTACCTGCTCTTCCCGCTCTCGGGTGCGGCTTTCATGGTCGATTGGCTGCCACCGACGTTTCAAAAAATTGTTTTGCTGCTGCCGATGGTGCATGGTGTGGAAATTTTGCGCGAGGGGTATTTTGGCAATGCGGTGCGGACCCATTATGACGTGGGTTACATGGCTGTCGTTTGCCTGCTGCTTTCGCTCGCCGCACTTTATCTGGTTCGCGACGCTGGTCAAAAGGTCGAGACGCGATGATATCGGCCGAAAATATCTGCAAGAGCTACGACACGCGATTTGGCCCACGCACGGTTCTCGATAACGTGAATTTTCGACTTGAGCGTGGCAGGAATATCGGTATCCTTGGGCAAAATGGCGCGGGCAAGTCGACGCTCATCAAACTCATCAGCGGTGCGGAGAAACCAACTTCCGGTCACTTCCATCGTGGCATGAGCGTCTCGTGGCCGCTCGCGTTCGGCGGTGCGTTCCAACCCCATCTGACGGGTTTGGATAATCTGAAGTTCGTGTGCAGAGTGTATGGCGTCGACTACAAACCGCTGATTCCGTTCGTGGAGGACTTCACCGAGTTGGGTATCTATTTTCGGGAGCCGGTGCTGCACTATTCAAGTGGCATGCTGACGAGGCTGGCATTTGCGCTTTCGATTGCGATCGAATTTGATTGCTTTCTGATCGATGAGGTGATGGTGGTGGGCGATGCGCGGTTCCACGAAAAATGCCACATCGAGTTGTTTCAAAAAAGAAAAGATCGCGCGTTCATCCTGGTAACGCATGACGCGAATGTGATCAAGCTCTATTGCGAGCGGGCGAGCGTGCTGCACGAGGGCAAGCTATATCCATTCGACACAGTCGACGAAGCCTACGACTTCTACAACAACCGTCTCAAAATGCCCGTCCCGGCATGATGCCTTGGCGACAACTTTTCAGATGATCAACAATACTCCACAAATGCGCGACCGCAAACGATGAAGCTCCTGCTCGAACTGCGCCCCGCACTCGACGGGCACGCCGGTATCCCGCAGGAAACGCGCCTGCTATTTCGTGGCTTGCGGATGCTCGACGAGATGGATGTCGAGGGCCTGATCATCCATAGCGGACGGGTGCTCGCCAGGGGTCTGCCTGCGGATCCGGAATATGCAAGCCACCGGCTTAGCGCGGATCGCGAAATTTATAAACTGTCACGCGTCATCATTTCTTTGGAGCAAAGTCTTTATCCCAACTTCCTGATCAAGACCGGCATCGATCTAGATCGCTTGCGTGGCTCACTAAGCATGGTCTTCACCCACTTTTTTGGGGGTAGCCAAAAACTAACGAAGTTCGATCCGGCGCATTTTCGTGATTTTATCTGGCGGAATTTTTTCGCGAAGACACTGCCTTTCAGCGACTTCCATTCGGTGACCAATGCCAACTATCGCGTCTCGCGCCTGCCCTGGACGATGATGCAGCGCTGTGGACTCAACTCGATGCGTTACGGCTATCATTTCTATCCGCGCATGAATACCAGGGAATTCAATGTGTTGATTTCGCAAACGCCATTCCCAGGCACAGTCTCCAGGCAGACGACATTGGTGGTGCGATATCACGACGCGATTCCGGTGCTCATGCCGCATACGATTTCGGACAAAACATTTCATCATGCGTCGCACTTTTACGCGTTGAAAAACAACGTGAAGCACGGTGCCTATTTTGCCTGCGTGTCCGAGGCCACGCGCAAAGACCTGCTGTCGATTTTCCCTGAGGCCGCCGAGCGTGCGGTGACGATTCACAATATGGTTTCCCACCATTATTTCCCGGAGGATTCTTCACCGTTGCGGGTGCCCGAAATCGTCCGCACCAGAGCGCATTCCGGCGTAAAAATATCCGCCGTCGATCACGATCAAAATCCGGTCGCCGTGAAACCGGATGCACAATCATTACAACCAAAAGCGGGTGCGCCCCAATTCGACTACCTGCTGATGGTCTCCACCATTGAGCCGCGCAAGAATCATCTTTCGCTATTGTCGGCCTGGGAACAATTGCGAACCGAACATTTTCCGAATCTGAAGCTTGTCGTCGTTGGCATGCTTGGCTGGAACTTTGAACCCATCGTCAAGAAATTCAAAACGTGGCAGGAACGCGGAGAGCTTTTCCTGCTCGAAGACGTACCCTCCCCCGAATTAAGGCTGCTTTACAGACACGCAAAAGCGACGATTTGCCCAAGCTTCGCGGAGGGCTTTGATTTCTCAGGTGTGGAGGCGATGCGATGCGGCGGTGCGGTCGTTGCATCCCGCATCGCAGTGCACGAAGAGATTTACGCCGACGCTGCGCAGTATTTCAGCCCTTACTCTACTGTCGAATTGGCAACAGCTATTGCGGCAGTCATTGCCGATGAAAACGTAGAGCGACGCAACGAGCTGGTGTCCAAAGGCGCTGTGGTGTCAGCAAGATATTTGCCCGAAATCGTTTTGCCAAAATGGCGCGAATTTCTTCATTCGAGACTGAAGAAGTGAACGGGATGTTTCTGCACGATTAAATTCAGACTTGCATATTCGAGTGACGCTGGTTCGCCGCTTCCGCCAGTCGGCCACCCACTCCCGCTCAAAGGAGAGGGATTCAGTAAAGCCAGGTGGGAGTTGCAGTTACGCCGTGCTCAAAAACTTATTGCTTTTGACAAAAGAAGGTGTTCGAAACCATCCGATCCGGTGCGGCCGGCCATCCATCTTCACGCACACCGAGCAGGCGGCAACCCGATGCCGAGATGATTTCCAGGACGGTGTCCTGTGGCACGCAGTGCATTTGCATATCCAATCCGTGATCCGTCGCTATCCATTCGCTCAAGCTAAATCGATATCCCACAATGTACGTCGGCACTTGAAATAGCGCTATCCCGCCTTGCTTAAGTGCTTTCAAGGCAATCCGGAGCAACGCCAGAATGACCGGTGGAGGATTGTGTTGGAGGACGATGATCGAGTAGAAAAAGTCGCACGGTTCAATGGCCACCCGGAAGTCGTGCGCACACTCGTGAAACTCGATATTCTCGGCACCTGTTTCGCGCGCCCGCGCTCGCGCGTGATCAAGATGATTGCGCGAAATGTCGTACCCATGAACGAACTTGAAGCGCTTCGCGAAATGCACAGTCATCCGGCCAACTCCACAGCCATATTCGACACAGACCTTTTCTTCAAGCCCGCTTGAGCCAAATTGGTTGAGCGTGCGCATCGCCAGTGACGCCTCCGTTTCCCCGGATGCCCAGAACGCGTCAATGGATGCGTTCAGATTCTGCGGCAAAAATGCTTCATCGGTCAGCACGGAAAAATGTGCTTTTTCGTTACCCAAGTACTCCCAGACCGCCTTGATTTTCGCCGCACATTTTCCCAGCTCGGCATCGGTCGCATTGACTTCAATTTCTAATCTGTCCAACAGCGGCGGCAGGCCAGGCTCGGCACCGCTACCGCCCAAATTGGCAGTGGGTCTGCGGGAGAGGAATTCCTGCGAACCCACGAAGTTCAGGATCAGCTGCTTGAAGTCGACCGCGTTAAGGTGTGCCCGGACCATTGCTTCCGACTCGGGTTCCCTTCCCAATAGATTCCGATAACACCAAGCAATATCTCCGCGCGAAACACCGCTCTCCGCGAGCGGGTTCTTCCGTGTGTATTGCTGCCATTTGATCAGTGCATTCGTCAATTGCTTCTTCGGAGAAAAGTTCTGGTCTACCCGCGTGACACTATCGGACTCAGGCTTGTGATCGGGTGAGCGCGCGAGTCCGTTTTCGGTTGTATCATTGACAATTGGCATGCTCGTACGTTGCAGAGAATTTGAAGAGCCAAGTGTACAGGGTAGAGGTGTAAGTGGCACAAGTCGACTTTGCAACCGACGACAAGTGCAGCCCCACGATGAAGAATGTGAACGACCCCGTTTGGTACGCCGCCAAGCGCGCCGTGATGCAAACGAAATGAAAGGGCAAAGCACACGAATTGAAATCGCGTATTGCGAAACGCGATGCAAAGCGCAGAAAGCCAGGAGAAAACGGCGCTTTTGACTTAAAATTGACTTTGACGGCGCTGGTCGATGCCCAAACCTTTGCGCTGTCACTTTCGGCCATTCAAAATATGCCATTTAAAAGCAATCAATTGGGATGACCACCTTGAAAGGTGTCGGTATGAAGTATTTTTGGCAAGCCGAAAAATCGGTGTCGCGAGACGAGATTATTTGGTGCTATCGCACTTTGCTTGGGCGCGAACCGGAATCGGAGTCCTGTATTCTCGCGAATGCCAAAAGCAAAAGCTTCAAAGATTTGGTCGAGTGCTTCGTCAGTTCGCCTGAGTTCGTGGCCAAGTTAACGGCTGGGAAAGTCGCGCTGCCAAAGCATCAACCTCGCCATGACGAACCCCGCTTGATTGAACCTAAACAGAACTGGGCACTGGCGTTGGCAGAGTATGAGGCCGGGGTGCTGGAGGTCCGCAGCACGCCGCACATGCTGACCCTGGAAACATCGTCCCGGTGCAATCTTCGCTGCGTGATGTGTCCCCAGGCGATCAACGCGGTCGACCGGCCCAAACACATGGACACACACTTGATGGCCAGCCTGGAAAGGTTTATCCGCCAGTCCGTGAGCATGCAGCTGCACGGCATCGGCGAACCGTTGGCCAGCCCGGCGTTTTGGGACAGCCTGAAGTTCATTCCTGAGGGGTGCGAGTCGTCAATCAACACGAACCTTACCGTACTCGATGATCGAAGACTGGAAAAGCTGGTCGCCTCCCAGCTCAAGATCGTCAACGTTTCTCTGGATGCCGCGCGCCCGGAAACGTACCAGAAAATTCGCGGATTCTCTTTTGAAGAGGTCATCGGAAATATCCGGCGGTTCGTGGAAGCACGCCGGGTGAGCGGCAAAAAATTTCCACTTTTGTATTTGAACATGACCCTGATGCGCTCCAACATCGAGGAGGTTCTGGAATTCATCGATTTGGCGGCCGGCTTGGGCGCGGACAGTATCTACTTCTGGCATCTTAACCGCTGGCCGGATGCGGAAATGCAACGCTATATGGTGGAACGCGATGGTTGGTTGTTCGACTACAAGAAAGAGGGGCTTTGGAACTTTCCTGAACTGTCGAATGAATATTTGCACAAGGCCGAGGCACTGGCTAGCCAGAAAGGTATACCGCTACGTCTGGACGAAAACAAGCAAGTCTACTTCAACGAACCGGAGGCAGCCCTTGCCTGAAACCGTAAAAGACTGTCATTACCCATGGACATGGATGATGGTGACGGCCGATGGCGCGGTGAAGCCCTGTTGCTTTGCTCCGCTGCCACTGGGAAACCTGCATGACGCCAGCGTCGAAGATGTCTGGAACGGTGCCACCGCAATCGAGCTGAGGAGCTTTATCAAAGCCGACAAAATCCATCCGGTATGCGCCAACGCCCCTTGCAAGTTTGTGCAGAATATGCAGCTACAGGAACGGATTGCTGGCGTGGGCGTGGGTGGCGGACTGATCGCGATTCGTCATAAGACCGATTGATTTGGCTGTGCGTTGATTTTTCACGGCACCATAAAGACCGTTGGTTCTCTGGCCTAAACGCCGGAAATGGCTCGAAACTTTATTGCGCGGTCAGGAAATCTGCATTTGCAAGTGCTGGTCAGTTCCGACGACACCGGATTAAGAGCCACCGTCAGCAGTTGCAAATGCGATCTTCCGTCGTAAATAGTTTGCATTCATCGTGATCGAATCGCCGACCAACGATGCCGCGAATTGAGTTTGCAACTTTGTATTTGGCAGAAAATTCACGTTCCTTCGGACCTTGAACGCATCCAGATTTTTGACGTCATGCATCGCGTGCACAAAAATACCATCACAAGATTTTAGTGCCCGTCTTATCTCCAGCAGTCCCGTTTCAACTGAAAGCGTCACCAATTCGCCGCTGGAATGCAGCATCACAAATACGTGCCGATTGAGTTTTTTCTGCTGCGAAATGAGTCGCGCCAGCGCGAGCAAGCCAAAAACGCCATGCTCGTATTGAATGACCACAACGTCAATCGGTGCGCTTGCCAGAGCCTGCTGTAATTCCAACAGGTCTGCGCCCTCCCCGCCTGCTCCTCTATCCCAGCAACGAATCACGTTGGTGTCGTCAGCTGCGATCAGCTCGTTTGCACGAGGCGCAAAAACTGTTGGTCGCGTAGGCAGCGCGTCAATGATCCGCTGCGAGCACGTTGCTGTCTCGCATTCGGTATTCCAACTCGTCACCCATCCCATTCGCATGTCAACATGGAACTCACCCCTCTCGATACGCGTGAGCAATTCGTTGGTCGCGATGACGTGCGCTGTGGATGCCAGAAATTCTTCATCCAGTTTTCCGAGCTTGAGTTCTGACAGCGCAGCGAGAAAATTGTCGTACTGCACTGAACCCTCAAGCGGCTGAATTGGCACTGGCAAGAACTGGACCGCCGGGCTTGGCGACGTGTGCAGGTACGCAAGCCGACTTTCAAAAAATGCCAACGCTCTTTGTGCAGAAAGCGCCCATGAAAAGTTTTTCGCCTGCGCGAGCCCGTGCTGTTTCAACTCGGCACGAAACGCCGAGTCGCTAAGAACCGCCGTAATTTTTGCGGCAATGTCGTCGACATCTTCCGGATCAAACAACGCGTCGGCGCGCCCGATCACCTCGGGCACACTGGTGCGATTCGAACCAATCGTGGGCACGCCGCAGGACATCGCCTCCAGCGCCGGCAGGCCGAAACCTTCGCGCAGCGTCGGGAAAACAAACAGCGTGCAAAGATTGTACAAAGCGATTAAGTCAGCGTCGGTTACGTGGCCGACAAACACAAGGTCTTTCTCGTGCAGGCCATGTTTTTGTGCGATCAATTTTAGCCGTGAGATTTGCTCGTCCTCTCCCTTGCCAACGATGAGCAACTGATATTGGTCACGCAGCGCGGGTGCCACTTTCGCAAATGCTTTCACCAGCCGCACGTGATTCTTGCGGATATCAAAGCTACCGGTAAACATCAGGAATGGTTTTTCGATGCCGGATTTTTTTAGCAGTGCAAATTTTTGTTCGGCAGCAATTTCACGCGGTGCGAACTGATCATCCACGGCGGATGAAATATTGGCGATTCGCTCGGCGGGAATGTTGGTATGCGCCAACGCCTCTGCGCGCGAAAACGCGGAAATCGACACCAGCATACCGGCGCGCTTAAGGCCTTCGAACTTGCGCAGGTAGTGCTCGGAAAGCATCGCGTTAGTGAGGTAGGTTTCCTGCTCAAGGTATGGAATCAAATCATACAGCGTCACTGCCGTACGCTCAGCCGGAAACAACAGACCCACCGAGGTAACGACGTCCTCCCCTGCCCCCTCAAACAAACTCGCGATGTGCAGCACATCAGGGTTGATTTCCGCTATACGCTTTTCCCGAATCAGCTCTCCGATCCGCGTATATGCCGGTAAATTATTTTCGGCTGCGACATACGCCGGGACATCGAAGGTCAGGATATTTTGCTGCGGCATCAAGTCGGCAAACTCGGCACGAATCGCATTTTCATTCGGCAGGCGGCTGTTGAGCAGCAGGCTGATTTCGTGTTTCGAGTGAACGCGCAGCATCGCTTTCGCCAGCGACATCGAATAGCGGCCAATGCCGCCGAAGCGGCTCTCGGATTGGCAGCCCTGCAGGTCAATCAGAATGCGCATTGATGGGAATTTTTTCGGTATTTAAGAGGAGACAGCATTTGTTTTTGGCTGCACGGCTGGCAAAAAATCGGGCTCGACGAAGTGGCCCAAGCGACTGCACATGACGATCAAAGTCCGGCATGCGTTGCCCAGAACCTGGCGGGAGCCATGATTGGATAGCTTTCAGCCAGCGCCAGCAAGTCTTTATCACCAGTAATGAGGTAGTCAACACGCGATGCTTCCAACGCCGCCAATAAAGTCCCCAGCACAGGCTGGTCATCGACGTCACGCAGCGCCGGCACGATGCCGGGCAGCGGCTCAATGAGTTCGGCCTGTATGGAAAGAACATCGACCAAATCGTCAATTTCCGCGAGTGTCAAACCATGACGCTGTGCAAGGCGAGGCAGCACACGTCGCAACTCATCCGAAATATAAACGGAAAGCAGCACATCGAGCGAGCCGTGTCGCCAAGCGGCGATGATCTTGCCGGGCACACTTGCCGGATAAGCAATTCCTGATAGCAGTACGTTCGTATCGAGCACCACCCGCAGCGTGGCCATGGCCGCTCAACGCGTCTTGGCTGTTTTGGCTTTCTTTGCTGTTCGGCGCGCCTTCGACCGTTCGAGCCCAATGGCCGCCTCAATTTCAGCAAGTCCTTTCGCCGCTGGCACATTTGCAAAGCCGGCCTCGATGCGCTGACACAGTGCGTCGAAGCGGCCCTGCATGCGGCGAATACGCTCAAACAGGCGAGCATCAACCAACGCGGCCACCGGCTTGCCATCTTTATTGATTACCACGCTATCGTGCCGATACTGCACCTGGCTGAGCATTTCGCCAAGGTTTTGCCTGAAGTTAACTGCGCTGGTTTCAGTAATCATGGAATTTTCATCGATATGACCGTAATGGTCATTATGACTTAACACTTATGCGTGGTCAAACTTCGTCCGCATAGCGGCGCGCCACAGGCGGCCAGTGTAATAGCAGCGCACTTTTCCAGCGCTCTACGGGAAGCATGTCATTTCGAACCCGGGTTCATCGGGTGAGAAATCTGCTGTTGACGATGCAAGACAAAAGCAGATTTCTCCCTACGGTCCATAAACAGATTTCTCCCTACGGTCAAAATGACAATTTGTTGTAGCGTGCATTCGGCGCAATATCCAAACCATGTCATTTCGAACCCGGCTTCATCGGGTGAGAAATCTGCTTCAATTTACGGATTTCGGCTCGCAATTCGCGCATCCACATCCTGACGAGCCACGAGCCGCCTTTTGCTCCATCGCGGCTACGATGCACAGGTAACGTAACAGACCGCTTACGGATGCGGCGTGATGGCGATGATGGTGATCTCGCCTTTCTTTGGACCGTAGCACCAGAAGACACGGTAGGCACCGGGCGTGCGGTTCTGGGCGTACGCCTCAAAGACTTTGGTGTCAGGTGAGTAGGGATTCTCGATCGAGATGTATTCGTGTGTCTTGAGGCCCGGGTGGCGCGGGTTTGCCTGAAGGAGTTCAACGCACTTTACGACTTGCTTGAAGAGCCCTTCCTGCTTCGAGGCCTTTGCCTTGCTGGACTTCTGTCGGCGCTCGAGCGACTGCCGGGCTGCCGCTGCAAGCTCGTGAAAGGTGTCCGTTGACGCCTCAAGCCAGACAAGCGTAAAGGACATCAGTCCTCAAGCTGCTTCGCGAGTTTCACCGCCGCTTTCAGGTTCGGTGGTTTCTTCGCGACGTTGCCTTTGCGGGCCTGCTCAAGCCCACGCCGCACCGACGCCAAGGCTTTCTGGTTCTCGTAGAGCCATGCTTCGCGCTCCGGGATCACCCGCGCGAGCCGGACGATGACCTCGTCGTCGCTCCGGTGCTCGATGATCACAGCCCGGTTCGCGAAATGGCCACCGAGTGTCACTCGACCCTTGGAATCGGTATTTTTGTGGTGGGGTTGGATACTGGACGACATGCTGTAAATATCGCCGATTGTGGGCAATTAGTCAAGTGGGCATTTCCCACTTGTCTGTCAAATTCACCGTCACCCCAGCGGATGCGCGAAGGCACGCCTTCACCCCAGCTCGATCCATATCTGATTAGCGGGTGGACAGGACTGGATTCCGGCCTGCACTGGAATGACGAACGGCATAAGCTGGCGCACATACACGCAAAGTACCAAGATCGGAGTGCGTCGTTCTCCATACTCAACGTCACATGATGGGCTGCAATGACTGGAGAAGCGCGTGGTATGCATCGGTGCGCGCATTGGACTTAATCCATACAAACCCTGGCACTGGTGCGACTTCCAGAGCACTTTTGCCACAAACGCCGCGCCAAATGGCGTTCTATGCGTTTGCGCAATATACGGTGCCAAGAAATACTGCCCCGTGAAACCATGTCGCCCCGGCGTCCCGCAGGGACTTCCGTTGGTCGCAGCCGGAGCCCAAGTTTGTTGCGATTGCTTGTGCTTGAAAAACTTGGGTACCGCGCTTCGCCGGCACTAGTGTCCCGACCCAGAAATATCGATACATGAAACGGCGTCTTTTTCCGCATGGCGGCGTTGCTCGTCGTTGCCATAGGCCATGCTATGTCGCCT
>JAYVXF010000116.1:0-6601 GCA_043793345.1 Betaproteobacteria bacterium
TCCTGCATTTTGAGCTCGATATAAGCATCGATCATTTCGTTTGAAAACACGCCGCCGCGCGTGAGGAATTCGCGATCCTTGTCCAGATAGTCTAGTGCCTGATCCAGCGAGGAACATACGGTTGGGATCTTGGCATCTTCTTCCGGCGTGAGATCGTACAGATTTTTGTCCGACGGATCACCCGGGTGAATTTTATTTTGCACGCCATCGAGGCCCGCCATCATCATCGCTGCGAACGCCAGATACGGATTCGCGGTTGGATCCGGGAAGCGCACTTCGATGCGACGCGCTTTGTCCGATTGCACGTAAGGCACGCGGATCGATGCCGAGCGGTTGCGCGCGGAATAAGCGAGCTTCACCGGTGCTTCGAAGCCCGGTACCAGGCGCTTGTAGGAATTGGTGCCAGGATTGGTGATGGCGTTCAGCGCACGCGCATGCTTGATGATGCCGCCGATGTAGTAAAGCGCGAATTCGGAGAGGCCCGCGTAGCCGTTACCCGCGAATAGATTCTTGCCGCCTTTCCACACCGACATGTGAACGTGCATGCCGGAGCCGTTATCGCCGACTATCGGTTTGGGCATGAATGTGGCCGTTTTGCCATAGCTGTGGGCGACGTTTTGCACCACATACTTCAGGCGCTGATTCCAGTCGCCACGTTTCACCAGCGTTTCGAATTTGGTACCGATTTCACACTGGCCTGCGTTGGCGACTTCGTGATGATGCACTTCCACTTCGACGCCAACATCTTCAAGTGCTACACACATCGCCGAGCGTATATCCTGCAACTGGTCCACTGGCGGTACCGGAAAATAGCCACCTTTAACGGTCGGGCGATGGCCGAGATTTCCGCCTTCAAATTTTTCAGCGGTTGACCATGCGGCTTCTTCCGAATAAATTTTGCAGGAGCTGCCCGACATATTGTCCGACCACTCCACTGCGTCGAAAATAAAGAATTCCGGTTCCGGGCCAAAGTAGGCAACATCACCCAAGCCGCTCGCTTTCAAATACGCTTCAGCGCGATGGCCTAGTGAGCGCGGATCGCGGTCGTAACCTTTGCCGGTCGAGGGCTCAATTACGTCGCAGGAAAGCACCAGCGTTGGCTCGTCGTAAAACGGATCGATAAAAGCAGAATCCGGATCCGGCATCAGAATCATGTCGGACGCTTCAATGCCTTTCCAGCCGGCAATCGAGGAGCCGTCAAAGGCGTGTCCTTCGGTAAATTTTTCTTCGTTGAATGCCTTCACCGGCACGGATACATGTTGCTCTTTGCCTTTGGTATCGGTAAAACGGAAATCAACAAATTTGATTTCGTTTTCCTTAACCATTTTTAGTACATCTGCGACTGCCATGTGGTTCTCCTGATTGATGTGTGGAACAATGCAATTTTATACATTTGCGGTACGAGAAAATAGCAGAAAGCATGCCACCCAATAGTGCGAGCTAAACAATTGATTTATAACAATACAACCGCACAGCGTTCAATTGAATGCCCCACATTAGGGCGCGTAATATCTGGCCGCACCAACATGGATCAGCCTGCTTCTTGAACCATATCACCATAATACATAAGTCACATCGTTTGATCGACGCGCAACAGCCCACGTCGATTTTGTTTCCGTACTTTCCTTTATGCACAAAACTCAAACTTCGACACCACGCCAATCAAAATGACTGATCGTTACGCCGTCATCGGACACCCCGTCCTCCACTCGAGGTCGCCGGAAATTCACGCAGCCTTCGCGCGCGAATGTGGCATGGACATTCAATACGAACGATTGCTCGCGCCACTGACCGGGTTCGTCGCAACAGTCAACGCATTTCGCGACAGCGGCGCATCGGGCGCCAACGTTACGCTGCCGTTCAAGCTCGAGGCCTTCGCCTACGCGAGCGCGGCCACCGCGCGTGCCGCACGCGGTGGATCGGTGAACACCTTAAGCTTTATCGGCGAAAAGATAATTGGGGACAATACTGACGGCGTGGGACTGTGCCGCGATATCGTCCAAAACCTCGGCCAGTCATTGCAGGGCGCCAGAATATTGCTCATCGGCGCGGGCGGCGCTGCCCGCGCCGTGGTGGGCGCGTTGCTCGATTGTCAACCGGAAGCACTCGCCATCACCAACCGAACGGCCGCTAAAGCGCAAGCGATCATGAAAGATTTCAGCGCAGAAAAATCCCTCTGCGTGCTTGGTTTGGCTGAGTTGCCAGCGCGGCGTTTCGATGTGCTTGTCAATGCGACCTCTGCCAGCCTCACCGCCAGCCTGCCACTGCTGCCCCCATCGTGCTTCGACAAAAACACGCTTGCCTACGACATGATGTATGGCAAAGGGCTGACACCGTTCCTGGCGCTTGCGGCAAACGCGGGCGCACGCACAGCGGATGGATTGGGCATGCTGGTGGAGCAAGCCGCAGAGGCATTTTATGTTTGGCGCGGCGTGCGTCCTTCCACCGCGCCGGTCATTGCGCTGCTCAAAAAAACCGCATCGTGATTCGCTGGGCGTTCCGCTACCTGTTTGCCATCATCGGTCTCATTGTTGCCGTTGTTCTCGCCTATCAGGGCTACGTGGCCTTAAAACTTTGGTGGTGGGTAGACCACAATCCGCCGTCAACGGCGTTCATGGATCAACGCTTGACCATCATGCGCGACACAAACCCGAACGCGAAACTTCAGCAGCAATGGGTGTCCTACGAAAAAATCTCCGGCCATCTGAAACGCGCCATCCTGGTTGCTGAGGACGACACGTTCGCAGACCACGAAGGCTTTGACTGGGACGGCATCCAAAAGGCGATGGACAAAAACCAGCGCAAAGGCAAGGTCGTCGCTGGCGGCTCGACCATCTCGCAGCAACTCGCCAAGAATCTTTTTTTGTCAGGTGAGCGTTCGATGTTGCGCAAAGGCGAAGAGGCGCTGATCACGTTGATGATGGAGCGGTTACTCGACAAAGAACGCATTCTGGAAATTTATCTCAACGTCATCGAATGGGGCGACGGTGTGTTCGGCGCAGAAGCGGCGGCGCGACATTATTTTGGCATTTCCGCCGCGCAGCTTTCACATGAACAAGCTGCGAAGCTGGCGGCGATGGTGCCACGTCCGCGTTTTTACGACCACAACCGCAACGCGCCCTGGTTACTTAAAAAAACGCAGATCATTCTCAATCGCATGCCGAGAGCCCAGCTGCCATGAAGGACGACGATGGAGCTTGTTGACTGGATATTCTTCGGCCCGGCTAAATTGATTGCCGCTTGGCCGTACGCTGGCCTGTTGATTGCCGTTGCCTTGATCGGTGTGCAGGCCGCGTTTTCGTGGCAGAAGCGTAGACTTTTTGAACGCTCGTTTTTTCGCGAAGCACCGGTCTTTGCGGGTTTGCTATGGGTGATTTTTAATCTTTACGAATTGCAGTTTGCCGCGACACTCGCGCAAAAACTTACAGGTAGCAGCCTGCGGATGGATTTAATCATCCTGGTGCCAATTCTGTATGTACTCACGCTGGCTGCGATGCTGTCGATTCGCACGCAACTCAAAACGAAATCCACAAACACGTAGCGCCAACGCGATAACGTCCGTTGGACGACGCGACGAAGCGCATGAATTATCGGCGCGGACGATCCCGACGTGGCTTGTTGGGGTCGCGCGGACGCGAGTTGGAGCGTCGGGTAGCGGAGATGGGTATTTTCATATGAATAATCCGATCCGGCGGACTGAGGCCGAAGCCATTCCCGCACGGATCGGAATCCAACGATTGCCTTAGCGTTAAATTCAACCCATCGGTTTGATGAGCGGCGTGATCACCGGAGTGACCATCGGCGCAGGCCTTACGGCCATGGGTTTCGCAGCGGCTTTCTTCTTGGGAGCAGCCTTCTTCTTGGCTGGTTTCTTTTTAGCAGCGGCTTTCTTTTTAGGCGCTGCTTTTTTCTTGGCGGCCGGCTTTTTCTTGGCGGCTACCTTCTTTTTAGCAGCGGGTTTCTTTTTCGCTGCTGGCTTCTTTTTAGCGGCCGGTTTTTTGGCTGCTGGTTTCTTTTTCGCCGCTGGTTTTTTAGCAGCGGGTTTTTTTGCTGCAGGTTTCTTTGCTGCCGGCTTCTTTGCTACTTTTTTTGCTGCCGGTTTTTTCTTGGCTGTTGCCATGATCAAACTCCTTTCGATGGTTGGACCGAATTGCTTGTATATAGCGCCGCGATAGATTGCCGCACTACCAAGAATTCATTCTGTCGAACGACTGAGTCAGGACAACTGCGCAGACTGGGAATCAGGTGCAGAGCAACCTCACTCAACCCGCATCGCTTTCAACACACCAAAAATAAAACAAGTGAGCCAACAACAACACGAGCACTTGGTGAAGCGGATTCTATTACAGAAGTTTTTTACAACACCAGTTTTAACGCGTGTCAAGAGTGCTTATTTGCACGCGCGCTTTGTAAATTAGTATCGTCTCGATACCAATCAATATCTGCTTAACCTGCCTGCAACCGTTCGAGCCTCACCAGGTCGTCAAAAGTTTCGCGTTCGCGCACCAGCGCCGCGCTGCTCCCATCGACCATCACCTCTGCAGCGCGAGGGCGCGAGTTGTAGTTTGAGGACATCACAAAGCCGTAGGCGCCGGCCGAAAGAATCGCTACCACGTCGCCTTCGCGTGCCGCTAACGCACGTGCGTGGGCGAGCACATCCGCGCTCTCACACACGGGGCCGACCACGTCGTAAATTCTTTCCGCTGTGTCGGTACGCGGCTTTCCGGCCATCACCACTTCATGGTGCGCCTGGTATAGCGACGGGCGAATTAAATCGTTCATCGCCGCATCGACCACCAAAAAATTCTTGCTGTCGGTAGGCTTCACATATTCGACCTGTGAAAGCAGCACGCCGGCATTGCCAACCAAAACACGGCCAGGCTCCAATAGCAGCTCAACGTTGCTGTCGCCCAGGCTCGCCTCCAACGCTTGCGCATATTTGTTCAAATCGATGGCGGCTTCATCCTTGTATGTGATGCCGATGCCGCCACCGGGGCAGATGTGTTGCAGGGCGACACCCTCGCTTGCCAGCGCGTCAGCCAGCGCCACGATGCGCCCCATCGCTTCCTGCAACGGCGCGTCATCGGTCAACTGGGAGCCAATGTGGCAATCGACGCCAACGACGCGAATATGCGAGAGCGCGGCGGCGCGGCGGTACACCTCCAGAGCGCGATCAATGGCAATGCCGAACTTGTTGTTCTTTAATCCCGTGGAAATATACGGATGCGTTTTTGCATCGACATCCGGATTCACCCGCACGCTGATGTGCGCTTTCACGCCAAGGTGTGCGGCGACTCCGTCGAGTCTTTCCAGCTCTGATTCGCTCTCGACGTTGAAACATTTGATGTTTGCCTCAAGTGCCAATTTCATTTCTGCTGCCGTCTTGCCAAGGCCTGAAAACACCACTTTGCGCGCGTCGCCACCGGCTTTCAACACGCGCATCAATTCGCCGCCGGAAACAATGTCAAAGCCCGCGCCCAACTTCGCGAACAATGCCAACACCGCGAGGTTAGAGTTAGCTTTGACGGCATAACAAATCAGGTACGGTCGCCCTTTGCGTGCAGCCTTCAATGCGGCGTCCAGTCGTTGATAGGCGCTGGTGAGTGCGGCTGTTGAGTAGACAAAGCACGGCGTACCGAAGCGCTGGGCGATGTCGGTGAGCCGCACCTCTTCCATCATCAGTTGGCCATCCGTGCCAGCGCGATGGACGCCGAAAGTCTTCAGCGGCGGCATCATTTTTCGGCTCCCGGTGCGGCAGGTTTTGGCACCGGTGCGGGTGCGTTTTCGGGTAATTTGAGTGCGCCTTTTTGCCCGCACGCGGCAATGAAAGTTGCGAAGATCAAAGCGGATAGAATGAATGTAATACGACGCATGGCAGAGTGATTTCAATAGGTTGAGATGATTTCGAAAGGATGGTATCACGGCGATGAATTCACCAATTCTGGTTGATGAGAGTGCGTTTCACGCGCGCGTGGATGACGTGTTCGCGGCGATTGAAGCAGCACTTGATGATGGCGAGTCGGACGTCGATAGCGAGATCAGCGGCGGCATTCTCACGCTTGAGTTTGAAAACGGCAGCAAGGTCATCATCAACCGTCAGACGTTTAATCGTGAAATCTGGGTGGCCGCGAAATCGGGCGGTTTTCATTTTCGGTTTGACGGTGCCGCGTGGCGCGATACACGCAGCAATGAACAACTCGAATCGCTGCTCTCCCGCGTCATGTCGGAGCAGAGCGGAAATGTGATGTCAATCACAATTTGATTTTGCAACTGTTCGAAAATGCCGCTTGATAAAAGCCAGCGTCCGGTTTAGTATCGGGTCAATACCAAAAATACTTGGATAAAAATCGACTTTACACGGTGTCGACTCGAAACCATTTTTTGCAGGACGCGATACACGCCAATAAAAATGCGCAACCCGAATACCGATAACGACCGCCGTGGATAAGAGCCCGGAAGTACTTCTGGAGCTGGTCGAGCGCCTCGGCAATCTGCTGCGCGCCGAGTTTCGCCGCGCCGGTGCCGACGAGCAGTTGCAGCCGGTACATGTTCATGCACTCGTCTACCTCACCCGCGCCAATCGCTACTCGAATACGCCGCA
>JAYVXF010000117.1:0-1944 GCA_043793345.1 Betaproteobacteria bacterium
CCGCTGGACAAACCACGATGCAGAAATACACGAAGTCACTAAATCAGTTTATGAATACTGATTCGAAGCTGGCAGCAATTGAGGAAGGGAAATACACCACTCGATTTGAGCCCGAAATGATCGTCTTCAAAGACGGTACGAGCCTGAAAAGCCCCGACGAGTAAGAAAAAGATCGAAGGTACCGTATTCGATATATTTTCCACCCATGATCAAATCATCGCTACCCCACCACCCACAACCCCTTCACCTTCACAAAATCCCGATCATGCGTCACCAGCGCATCGGCATTGATGGCAAGCGCGCTTGCCACTTGAATGGCATCAGGCAATTTCAGTTTCAGTTTGGCGCGCAGCCTTGCGGCGGTCTCGGCGATGTCGGCGGTGAGTTCGACCACTTGCCAGGATTCCAGTACCGCCCGATAGCGCTTCACCAATGCCTCCTCCCCCGCACCGAGCGGGCCGATCAAGACTTCGGCGATGGTGATGGTCGTTACGGCCAGTGAGAGCTCGCCAGCGGCGTGCCGCGCAAACATCAGCTTGTAGCGTGCGGCGAATTTCGGATGTGCTTCGAGCATGTAGATGATGGGCGCGCTATCGACCAATAACAGCGCACCGCGCGGCAATTCGGCCGCGTCTAGCGGCTCCATTCGTCGCGCAATTTTGCAATCGCGCTCGTGCTGACTTTGCCCCATAGGCCTTTGCCGGTGCCGGCGAGTGATGTAATTGACGACTGCTTCTTTGCAGGTGTGATTGAGTCGGCGGGGACGACTGCCGCGACTGCGCGGCCGTGTTTGGTGATGATCGTGGTTCGGCCCAGTGCAGCAGCATTGAGGAGGGCAGGCAATTGTTTGCGCGCGTCTTCGGCAACTGTTGTTTGGGATTGTTTGCTCACGCGTGTCATGTGGTTACTGTACAGACCGTACGGAACTATGTCAACGCCGGCTGCCCGGTACGAGAAGCGCGCACATGCGACAGACTTCCCCTCACCCTAGCCCTCTCCCGCAAGCGGGAGAGGGAATGAAACTTGCGGCTATTTGGTTGTCACCCCAATTGCTGGTCGATTGGTGCAAATAAGGCGGTGAACAGCGCGGCTTTATATGCTTGCAGGGGTATCTTTACAAAGCAAAAAAGCCCACGTCTCACAACGCGGGCTTTTCTGCATTTTCTACTAATCGAGAATTATTCGACGCGCGCCTTTTCCAGAAGCTTGGTCACTTGCCAGGCTTTGGTTTTCGACAGCGGACGGGTCTCTTCGATCATCACGGTGTCGCCATGCTTGAATTCATTATTCGGCGAATGCGCGTGATATTTTTTGGAACGACGCACTACCTTGCCGAGCACCGGATGCTTTACAGCGCGCTCTACCAGGACGGTGACAGTCTTGTCCATTTTGTCGCTGACAATACGACCCGTCAATGTACGTTTGTTTTTTTCGACGGTTGCCACTGAAGTTGCTTGATCCATTACGCAGCCCTCGTTTTCTCAGTAAGAATGGTTTTGAGCTGCGCGATTTCGCGCTTTACTCTGGCCACTTCGCTGGTTTTGGTCAGTTGTTGCGTGGCAATTTGCATGCGCAGCGAAAATTGCGCTTTACGCAGGCCAAGCAACTCTTTGTTTAGATCTTCCGGGGATTTGGCCCGCATTTCTTTTGTGTTCATCTGGCTTCTCCCGTTTAACCAATCATGCGGTGAACGAAGGTGGTTTTGATCGGCAATTTGGCTGCTGCAAGCGTGAACGCCTCGCGCGCTAATGCTTCGTCCACACCGTCCATCTCATACAGTACTTTGCCCGGCTGAATTTCTGCCACGTAATATTCTGGCGATCCCTTACCGTTACCCATGCGGACTTCGGCAGGTTTTTTGGAAATCGGCTTGTCCGGGAAAATACGGATCCATACACGGCCACCGCGCTTGATGTGGCGTGTCATGGCGCGACGGGCGGCTTC
>JAYVXF010000118.1:0-6579 GCA_043793345.1 Betaproteobacteria bacterium
TGGCGACTTCAATATTTTTCATTCTTCTGCTTTCTTCGATTCATTCAAGAGCAGCGTTAGTCACACCACACACCAAAAACTTGCATCCACTGCAATCACACACCATCAAATGAAATAGCCCATCCTGAAAAAAGATGGGCCATTCAAATTGAACATGGTCAGATTGATTTTTTACTTGGCGAAATTTGCTGCGACGAACTCCCAATTAACAATTGACCAGTAGCCCTTGAGATAGTTCGGACGGCTGTTGCGATAGTCGATGTAGTAAGCGTGTTCCCACACGTCGCACGTAAGCAACGGCTTCAGCCCCTGCGTGAGCGGGGTGGCGGCGTTGCTGGTGCTTTCAAGACTTAAGCTACCGTCGGCTTTTTTGCAAAGCCACGCCCAGCCTGAGCCGAAAGTGCCGGCGGCCTTGGCATCAAACTGTTTCTGGAATTCTTCGAACGAGCCAAATTGTTTGTCGATGGCAGCGGCCAGCGCGCCGCTCGGTTTACCACCACCACCTGCGCTCACGGGCTTGAAGCCAAGAAAATAAAAATCGTGATTCCAGATTTGCGCGGCATTGTTGAAAATCGGCCCGGCTGGTGCTTTCTTGACCACTTCCTCCAGCGACAGGTTTTCGAACTCGGTACCTTTGGCAAGATTATTGAGATTGGTAACGTAGGTGGCGTGGTGCTTGCCGTAATGAAAGTCGATGGTCTCGGCAGACACGTGCGGTGCGAGAGCGTCTTTGGCGTATGGAAGGGCGACTTGGGCGAATTGCGTCATGGGGACTCCAACAAAAAAGTGATGAAAAAAATGCGACTTGCGGATACGGTTTCGGATTCGACCATCGCGATGGGAGATAGCTTACCAGCCACTATTTTGGCAGGAAATGACTCGTCTGTGAGACTGCATTGGCAGTAGCTTCGTTCAGTCGGAAAACTATTGACGTTTCCTGATTTCACGACAACACCCTTCTCTCACGCCGTCGTTCCCGCGAAAGCGGGAACGACGGAAAATTTCTTTGGCGTGTCACAAATATTGGAAACATCAATAAATAAAAAAACGGGCACTGAAGATGCCCGTTTTTATTGCGCTGCTATTTGTTCAATGCGACAGGATCCAGCTCAACACCAGCTTCAATTCATCATCCTTGATGGTCGTCGCAGGTGGCATGGCAATTTGCCCCCAAACACCGACGCCGCCTTTGCGCACCTTTGCCGACAACACATCCATCGCCGTCTTGTCATCTTTGTACTTGGCCGCAATATCCTTGAAGCTTGGCCCCAGCACTTGGATGGTCGCGTTGTGGCACTCGGCACAGGAATAAAGCTCGGCGACGTGCAGTGCCGCCTTGGTGTCAATGCCCGTCTGCGCGACCGCGCTACCCACGAACGCAAGTGCGGCGAGCGATACCAGCCGCGTGAAGCAGGCAACTGTCGACATCAGGATTTACGCGACTGGAAATATTCGTCGTAACGATGCACGAAGTCCTTCGCTTCACCCAGCGGTAAATGACAGCCGCGGCAGGCGACTGGCGAATCAGTTGATGGTTTGCCATCGGGAAGGTAGGCCGAGTAGATCCAGTCACCATTCCTCATGCCGGCTGGTGCCGATTCGCCCCAGCCTTCGCCTTTACCCATGACAAATACTTTGAGCAAGGCACCTTTTTCCAGCTTGCCGTCGGCACCCTTGGACAAGGTTCCATCGGCATTTTCTTTGGCTTTGTAGAGCTCCATCACCGACACAGTGCCGTTGGCGAATGGTTTGCCTGCGGTATTTTTGGCACCGACCGTATTGATGTAGATGTCGCGGATCTGCTTCGCATCCGGACGCTGTACGTTTTGCAAATATACCGGCCACGATTTGTAATCCGCTGCCAACGGCAATTCGCCGTCTTTCAATTTCACCACGGGCGCTGGCGGCGGTGTCTGGGCACAGCTCACCAAAAATACACTCATCAACAATGCAGATAACAGTTTCATCGCGTTACTCCTGATCTTGGGTTGGAATGAAAGTACCTATGTATCAAAAACCATTTTGGACACTACGCAGTGATGTTACTACTTTTTTAGCGGTGCTTCAGGCGCTTTGGGCGCGGGCGTCAACGCTGCGGCGGCGGGTTTGGCGGGCGCTGCAGCAGGCGCCGCGACGATGATCGGCGTCGGTTTTGGGATCGGCTTACCGGCTTTTTTCATGTTCGCCTGAAAGTTGCTGACGGCATGCTCTTCGGCGGCGGCTTGCTGCGCCTTGCCGTTGTCTGCCGCCACTTTATCTTTCTCGGCCTTCGCTGCTACCGCCAGCGGGTCAGCCGGTGGTGGAGGCGGGATTTTCGCGAATGCGACCACACTAAAACAGGCCGCGCAAAAAAATCCAATCAGGTTTTTGAAATTCGTATTCATGCCGCGCTCCTCAATCGTCGCCGTTGGCCGGCTGCACGGCACCGAGCATTTTTTCGCCACGTTTGCCGGACTTCACTTCGTCGTACCAGATGTCGTGATGCTCTTTGGCCCAGGTCTCATCGACGTATCCTTTGCGCATCGCGTCATAGGCGCCCGCCATGCCGATGGTGCCCAGATAAATATGCGCGAAAGAGATCGCGATGAAAATGCAGGCAACACCGGCGTGAACGAGATTGGATCCGCCCATGATTTCGCGTGACGTATTCCAGTTGGGAAATAACATGATCGCACCCGAGATACTGACGGTGATGCCAAGCAGCACCACGCCGAGCCAGAACCAGCCCTTTTCACCCGCATTGAACCGACCCGCTGGCACATGTTCACCCGAAATCATGCCGCCAAACTTGCGCAGCCATGCCATGTCGTAGGCGCGCCATATATTGTCTTTGACGAAGATGACGATCATGACCACCATGCTGAACATGAACAAGGGTCCAACAAAATTGTGTATCACTTTGGCAGCGATTGCCATGCCGGAAAAAGCGCTCGCACCGAGCCAGGGCAGGATCACGTATTTGCCAAACAGTAGCGACAGACCGGTCGCGGCGAGCACGACGAAGCTTATCGCCATGGTCCAATGCGCGACCCGTTCAGCGCTGTTGAAACGTTCTATCAAGCGCCCGGTGAGCTTGGCCTTGAGCTGGATTTTTCCCTTGGTCACATAGAACAGCAACAAAAGCGTCGGCATCACCAGAATCACGATGCCGCCATAGAACGTCAGCGGACCGTTGCGGAGCACGCGCCATTCGCGTCCTGAATCTTGAATCAGCACGTTGGTTTCCCGGCCGGCGACCGAGGCGTACTGAGGCTTCTCCTCGACATCAGCCCATTTGGGTGGAACATTCCAACCCGGCTTGGCGGTACTGCCTGCGGGCAGTGCGGGTACTGCATTGGCGGTGGCTTCCGCAGCCGGGACAGCCGTTGCGGCGGTTGCCGTGGCTGCAGCAGGAGGAGCAACTGCAGGCTGTTGCGCGTATGCATTAAGCAGCGGCATGCCGAGCACTAAAAAAATTGCCCCAATCAATCGCCAGAATCCAGCCAGGATAGAAGATGTCATTTCAATATTCTCCGTTAGCGTTAAGAACCGAATTAGTTGGTGTCTTTACGCAGATATTCATTTTGCGTCCTGGTGCGCTGCGCCAAGGTCGCCTCCCATTTTTGCTTGTCGTTGCCAAACAGCTTGTTGTCATACGCATGCTCGTCTTTCTTGCCGGCATAAACTTTTTCGGTTTTTGCCGTTTGGTCGACTTCGCTACAGGCGACAAGGCCGCACGCAAACGTCGCACATACGACGCTCGTCAGCAAGGCGTTCGTCCTCATGATTTCGCTCCAGCGGCGTGTGGCTTGGCGTCAGTGCGGTTATAGGCCATCGCCCAGCCCCATACCTCTTCACCCTTGCCGCGTCGTTGCACCCGCTGTTTGTAGATCGACGTAATGACTTCACCGTCGCCCGCCAGCAACGCTTTGGTCGAACACATTTCTGCGCACGCCGGTAGCTTGCCTTCAGACAGACGATTGCGGCCGTACTTCTTGAATTCGGCCTCGGAATTATTTTCTTCCGGGCCACCGGCGCAGAAGGTGCATTTGTCCATCTTACCGCGAAGTCCAAATGCTCCCGCCTGCGGGAATTGTGGCGCGCCGAAGGGGCACGCATAGAAGCAATAACCGCAACCGATGCAAAGATCCTTGTCGTGCAACACCACACCCTCTTCCGTTTTATAGAAGCAGTCCACCGGGCATACCGCCATGCAGGGTGCATCGGTGCAGTGCATGCAGGCAACCGAAATTGAGCGCTCGCCGGGTATGCCGTCGTTCACCGTCACCAGGCGGCGGCGATTCACGCCCCAAGGTACTTCGTGTTCATTTTTACATGCGGTGACACAGCCGTTGCACTCGATGCAGCGCTCCGCGTCACAGATGAATTTCATTCTTGCCATGATGTATTCTCCTCAAAAGTGAGCTGGTTTCCATTGCAGAAATCGAGCAGATGGCCGTCAGGCAAGGCGCGCGCAAAATTTCGAAGCGCCGTGTACAGAAAGTACACAAGCGAGAAATTTTGCAAGCAACGCGGCATGGCGGTCATCTGCGAAGGTTTATGCATTGGAAACCTGGCAAAGGGTGGTCTTGGTTTCCTGCATCATCGTCACGCTATCGTATCCGTAGGTGGTTGCAGTGTTGATCGCCTCGCCACGCACGATCGGTGCTGCGCCCTCGGGATATTTGTCGAGCAGGTCTTTGCCTTGCCACCAGCCGGCGAAATGGAACGGAATGAAAGTCGTACCCGGTGCCACCCGCTCTGTCAGCATCGACTTCACCTTCAGCTTCGCGCCAGTCGGAGAGCTGACCCACACGTACTGGTTATTCTTGATTGAGCGTGCCTCGGCGTCCTTCGGATTGATCTCGACAAAATTTTCCTGCTGCAATTCGGCCAGCCAGGGATTGGATCGCGTTTCGTCGCCGCCGCCTTCGTACTCGACGAGCCGGCCGGAAGTCAGAATCAACGGGTACTCTTTGCTGATGTCTTTATTTTTGTCCTGAATGGTTTTGTACAGCGTATTCACGCGCCAGAAAGCTGCCTTGTCGGCGTGTGTCGGATATTTGGCGACCATATCCGGACGCGGGCTGTAAATCGGTTCGCGATGTTGCGGAATCGCGTCAGGGAAATTCCATACCACCGCACGCGCCTTGGCGTTGCCGAAAGGATGACAGCCATGGTTTTGCATGGTCACACGCTGAATGCCGCCGGAAAGATCGGTCTTCCAGTTTTTGCCTTCGGCCGCTTTTTGCTCGTCCTCGGTCAGCTCGCTCCACCAGCCGAGTTTTTTCAGTAGCACATGATCAAATTCCGGATAACCGGTGGTGATGTCGGCACCTTTTGAATGTGATCCGTCTTCAGCAAGCAGTGTCACACCGTCGCGCTCCACACCGAAATTGGCGCGGAAATTACCGCCGCCATCCATGACGTGCTTGCTGGTGTCGTACAGGTTCGGCGAGCCCGGATGCTTGAGCGCAGCGTTGCCGTAGCAAGGCCACGGCAGGCCAAAATAATCGCCGTTCATGTTGTAGCCGGTTTCCTTGTCGATGACATCTTTGGTGCAACGTAACGTCTTCACATCGAACGCATCCATGTGGCGCATGTGCGCTTTCAAACGCTCCGGACTCTGTCCCGTATAACCGATGGTCCAGGTGCCGCGATTGATCTCGCGAAGAATGTCTTCGACGACTGGTTCGTCGCCATTCAACGCGATATTTTGTTTGCCATTTGCCTTGCCGAGTAACTGGTCACTAAAGCCGAATTTTTTGGCAAACAAATACATGATGGTGTGATCGGGCTTCGATTCCCACAGCGGCTCAATGACTTTTTCACGCCATTGCAACGAACGGTTGGAGGCAGTCACGCTACCGACGGTCTCGAACTGCGTGGCCGCAGGCAGCAAATAAACACCATCCTGACGATCCGGCATCACCGCAGTGGCGGTTGGATACGGGTCGATCACGACCAGCAGATCGAGCTTTTCCATCGCCGTCTTCATCTCCAGACCACGGGTCTGCGAATTCGGCGCGTGCCCCCAGTAAACGCAGGCGCGCAAATTACTGTCCTGATCAATGAGCTCGTTTTTTTCCAGCACGCCGTCGATCCAGCGCGATACCGTCATGCCCGGTTTCTCCATCATCGCCTGCGAGGCATACTGCGCCTTGATCCAGTCGTAGTCGACGTTCCAGACCTTGGCCCAGTGCTTCCAGGCACCCGCCGCCAGGCCGTAGTAGCCGGGCAGTGAATCCGGGTTTGGGCCCACGTCGGTTGCGCCCTGCACGTTATCGTGGCCACGGAAAATATTTGCGCCGCCACCGGAGACGCCGATGTTACCCAACGCCAATTGCAAAATACACGAAGCGCGCACGATGGCGTTGCCGATGGTGTGCTGCGTTTGCCCCATGCACCAGACAATCGTAGATGGACGATTTTTTGCCATTGCCTCGGCTGCCGCATAAACCTCGGCTTCAGGAACGCCGCAGGCTTCTTCAACCGCCTTTGGATGCCACTTCTTCATCACGTCTTCTTTTATTTTCTCCATACCGAAGACGCGGTCGTTGATGTATTGCTTGTCTTCCCAGCCGTTGCTGAAGATGTGAT
>JAYVXF010000119.1:0-6578 GCA_043793345.1 Betaproteobacteria bacterium
GTCTATAAAACCGTGTCCCGTCAGGTCGTCGATACGCCAGCCAGCACCCGCGAAGTCGATGTTCCTGCCGAATACCGCACGGTAAAAGTAGCCAAGGTGATCGAAGAGGCGAAGGAAAGCAGCAGCGAAATTCCCGCGCAGTACACGCAGCTCTCCAAGACCGTGAAAGTCGCCGACGCCAAGGTCGAATGGCGCTCGATCCTGTGCGAAACCAACGCGACGCCAAACCGCATCATGAGCATTCAAACCGCGCTGAAAGAAGCGGGCTTTGATCCGGGTCCGATCGACGGAAGAATCAAGAGCAAAACAATGCGCGCCGTCAACGAGTTTCAGGCGTCGAAAAACCTGCCAGTTGACCAATATCTGAATATCGAAACGGTTAAAGCGTTGGGTGTGAAGCCATCGTAAGGACGCGCAGTTTATTGCGTGTGTAATCGGCGCCGGAATGGTTCGAGCATTTCGGACACGAGCAAAAAACCCGCTGCGGCGGGTTTTTTGTTTTTGGGTTTTCGCGGAGATATGAAAAGGGAAAACTCTAGCACTGGCGCGGCTTGTGGCGGCAAAATAGGCTGTAATGCGCACCAGTGCTAGAGTTTCATGCTATTTCGCTCTCATGCGGCAAGCCTGAACTATGCAACTTTCAACTGAGTCCCAAGCCGGCGTCCCCCTTGTGTTTCTGCGCCGGGGAGGCAATTATTTCTAGCGCTTGGCGTGCGTAAATAGTTTAAAAAAATTCGCTGTCGTCGCCGCCGCGACCTCCTCGACTGCGATCCCGCGCAGTTCGGCAATATGTTCTGCCACGTGTTTCACGTAGCCCGGCTGATTCATCTTGCCGCGAAACGGTGCCGGCGCAAGGTAAGGCGAATCGGTTTCGATCAGCATGCGCTCAAGCGGCACATTTTTAGCCACCTCTTTCAAGTCCTTCGCGTTCTTGAATGTGACGATGCCGGAAAATGAAATGTAGAAATTCATCGCCATCGCCGCATCCGCGACTGCCTGCACTTCGGTAAAGCAATGCATCACGCCGCCAATATCGGCTGCGCCCTCCTCCTGCATGATGCGCAGCGTATCGGCGTGGGAATTGCGGGTGTGAATGACCAGCGGTTTGCCGGTAAGTTTAGCGGCGCGAATGTGAATGCGAAATCGCTCACGCTGCCAATCCAGTGGCTCGGGGAGACGATAGTAGTCGAGGCCTGTTTCACCGATCGCAACGACCTTTGGATGATCCGCCATCGCGAGTAATTCTTCGAGCGAGGCTTCGTGATCGTCAACCTGTTCATCCGGATGCACGCCCGCTGAGCACCAGATATTTTCGTTCGCCTCGGCAACTGCGCGCACGGCGGGAAAAGTATTGAGCGTGGTTGAAATCGTCAGCGCGTGCGTGACCGCGTTGCTGCGCATCAGCGCTAAGACGTTGGCGCGGTCGGCGGCGAGTTCGGGGAAATCAAGATGGCAGTGCGAGTCGATGAACATGCGCAATTATCGCATTGCCAGAAACGGTTTTGATCGCGCTGGGTATAATCTGGCGATGAATACAACCGTCAATACCCTTCGGTCAATTTGCCTGTTCTGCGGCTCCAGTCCCGGCGTTGATCCCGCCTTCAAACTGGCTGCTGCACAGTTAGGCACGATGCTCGCGCATCAAAATATCCGCCTCATTTACGGCGGCGGCCATGTCGGCCTGATGGGTGTTGCCGCCGACGCGTGCCTGAAAGCGGGCGGCGAAGTGGTCGGCATCATCCCGAAAAAGCTGATGGAAAAAGAAGTCGGTCACGCCGGTCTCACGCAAATGCATGTGGTCGACACCATGCACGAACGCAAGGCGCTGATGACCCAATTGTCGGACGCATTCATCGCGCTGCCCGGCGGCTACGGCACGCTGGATGAGCTGTTTGAGGCGCTGACATGGCAGCAACTGGCGTACCACTTGCTGCCTGTCGGGATTTTGAACGTCTCTGGATTTTTCGACCACCTGGTGCAGTTTCTCGACCACGCGCGCGATCAGCGTCTGCTGCGTGACGCGCATCGCGACAGCCTGCTTGTTGATACCGATTTGGCGCAGCTGATTGCACGCATGCAGAGCTTCGTGCCGCCAAATAACGAAAAATGGCTGGATCGGGCGGCGACGGAAAATATCGTTTAGCGTACGCGACACTAAAGCGTATACGTCGCCCGATCAGACTTGGCGACTGGCGCCAGAATGCCTTCGATTTTCTTTTTTAATTCCTTGCCGGTTTCGTTGTCCGGCAGGCGAATGCCGACACCTTGCGGGCGATTGCCCTGCGCCTGCGCCGGGTTGATCCACGCGACCGTTCCCGACAGCGCGATCTTGGTGGCTTCATCGAGAAAGGTCAGCACCAGCAAAATTTCGTCGCCGAGTTTGTGATCTTTGCCAGACTGCATGAACAGCCCACCGCCCTTCAACAACGGCATCCACGCGGCATACAAGGCGCTCTTGCCCTTTAGATTGAGGGAGATGACGTCTGGTCGTTCGATCGGCGCTAAATTGGTTTCTACCATTTTCTAGATCGGCGTGATTGCGTTCGAGTAGGATATTAGCAATTGTTCGAGCAAAAGTCTTGCATTCAAAGGATGATGGATGCTGCGCCGCGCCTGGCGGAGCTGGGATTCGTAGCGGAACAGCGCGGGCAAATGCACGCGAGTTGCGATACGGGCGATCACAGTCTGTTGATCGCGGTGATGACGCACCTCACCTGTCAAACGCGACAGCACCACGTCGCTCACCCAAGTTTGCAGCCACGTCACAATATGGACCAAGTCACTTTTTTCGAATACTTGCGCCGCGGCCAGATGATCGGCGTCGGCTGTGGTGAGCACCTGAAGGAATGCTTTTCGCTGCGACTGATAATCTGGGTCAGCGAAAGCAATCGCGTCAAGTGGCGCGCCACCGGCTTGGCTCAATGCGACGTCAGCCTCGGCGATGCCTTGCGCTTGCAGCCATGCCAGCGCGGCTGATTCATCAGGCGCTGGCACCATCACCCGCTGGCAACGACTCTTGATGGTGGCGAGCAAGCGGCCAAGCTGATCGGTCACGAGCAAAATCACCGTGCGCGGTGGTGGCTCCTCGAGCGTTTTCAGCAGCGAATTGGCGGCGTTCGCGTTCAGCGTCTCGGCCGGATGAATCAGCAGTACGCGAAAGCCGTCACGATGCGTGGAGAGCGTCATGAAATCGGCGATGTTGCGTATTTGCTCGACCTTTATTTCTTTGCTCTTCTTTTTTTCTTTGGCCTCTGCATCGACCGGTGCCTCCGCATCGGCATCGTCCTCGCTCAACGCTTCCGGCAGCAGCTCGCGAAAATCCGGGTGATTACCCTGCCTGAACCAGCCACAGGCATCACATTTTCCGCACGCCACGGCGCTGTCGGGTGATTCACATAACAATGATTGCGCAATTGCGCGCGCGTACTCAACCTTGCCGATACCCGGGCGCCCATAGAGCAACATCGCGTGCGGCAGATTCGCGCGGCGGCTTAACAATTCGCGCAGCGGTGCTTGGTGCCAAGGCAGCAGATCGATGCTCATAGCAAGTCAATGAGTGTGCCGATTTCGGCGCGAATTTTGGCCAGGCTGCGCGCCGAATTGATCACTTTGATACGACGTGGAAATTCGGCCGCGCGCTTCAGATAGGCACCGCGAACGTTGAAAAAGAAATCGCGCTGTTCACGCTCGAATTTGTCCGGCACCGCGCCACCCTTGTCGAGGCGTTCCCGTGCCACCTCGAGCGGGGCATCAAACAGCAGCGTGAGATCGGGCTGCAAATGTCCGTGTACCCATTCCTCCATTGCCGCGATACGCAATTCAGACAAGCCGCGACCGCCGCATTGGTAGGCAAAAGTGGAGTCGGTGAAACGATCACACAATACCCATGCGTCTCTCGCCAGCGCGGGCCGAATGATTTCCTGGAGTTGCTCGGTGCGGGACGCAAACATGAGCAGAGTCTCGGTGTCACCGTGCATTTTTTCATGCAGCACGATGCTGCGAATTTTTTCGCCCAAGGCCGTGCCGCCGGGCTCGCGGGTCGATACCACTTCATGGCCACGCGTCTTGATGCGCTCGGCGATGAAGGCCAGATGCGAGGATTTACCCGCACCGTCAATACCTTCGAGTGTGATGAACTTACCGGCCATTGAACTTACCCGCCATGCTATTTCCCGAGCTGATATTTGCCGACGGCGCGGTTGTGTTCATCCAGCGAACGCGAAAAATAATGACTGCCGTCACCCTTCGCGACAAAGTATAGCTTGTCAGATTGCGCCGGCTTCACGGCGGCGAGCAATGCGCCCCAGCCGGGCATGGCGATCGGCGTTGGCGGCAAACCGTCGCGCGTGTAGGTGTTGTAGGGCGTGTCGGTGGTCAGATCGCGTCGACGGATGTTGCCGTCATATCGTTGACCCATGCCGTAGATCACGGTGGGGTCGGTTTGCAGGCGCATCGGAATTCGCAGGCGATTGGTGAACACCGAGCCGATCAGCGGACGCTCATCGGCTCTGCCGGTTTCTTTCTCGATAATGGAGGCCATGATGAGGGCTTCATAGGGATTTTTATAGGGCAGCCCGGGTTCGCGTTGCGCCCATGCTGCGGCTAGTTTTTGCTGCATCATTCGGTAGCTTTTTTTCAGCAAGTCAAGATCACTTGCGCCGACCGAAAATTGGTAGGTATCCGGAAAAAATAAACCTTCCGGGTTGGACTCGGCGGCACCGATGCGTTTCATGACGTCGGCATCGGATGCCCCGCCCAGTACGCTCTTCAACTCTTTGACACTCTCAAGTTGCGCGCGCATTTCAGCGAAGGTGATGCCTTCCACAAACGTAATGGAAATGCTGACAACGTCGCCACGCTCAAGCTTTTGCAGCAGCGCCAGCGGCGTGATTGGCCCGGTCAAATTGTAAGTGCCCGCCTGTATGCCGGTTGCACGACTCGTCGCGCGCCCGAGCAGCCAAAAACTTTGCGCCTCGGGCAACAAATTGGCGTCGGTCAATTGTCTGGCGAGACTTTTTAGCGATGCGCCGGGCTTTACAGTGAATTCGAACGGTGACATTGGCAACGGCAACGGATTATTCGCGTAGCAATAAAACCAGCCGCCAATCGCCATCGCGACTGCCAGCGCCAATCCGGACAAGATAAACAGGAGTCGTTTCATTGCACTGGAACCGCTGCGACCTGCGCAGGACTACGCAAATTTCTTGATGACCAGCGTACCGTTGGTGCCACCAAATCCGAACGAGTTGGACAGTGCTACGTCAATCTTCATTTCGCGCGCAGTATTGGCGCAGTAGTCGAGATCGCACTCCGGATCCTGATTAAAAATGTTGATGGTGGGCGGAGAAATTTGGTGGTGAATCGCCAGCGCCGTAAAAACAGCCTCAATGCCACCGGCCGCACCGAGCAAATGACCGGTCATCGACTTGGTCGAATTAACCACCAGCTTGTAAGCATGCGCACCAAACACCGCCTTCATCGCCTCGGTTTCGTTTTTGTCGCCGAGCGGCGTGGAGGTGCCGTGGGCATTGATATAGTCCACGGCATCGGCATTCACGCCGGCGTTTTTCAGCGCATTCAACATCCCGCGGCGCGGCCCGTCCATGTTCGGCGCGGTAATGTGGTGGGCGTCTGCGCTCATGCCCATCCCGGCCAGCTCACCGTAAATGCGTGCGCCGCGTGCGGTGGCGTGCTCAAGCGACTCCAGCACCAGAATACCGGCACCCTCGCCCAGCACGAAGCCGTCACGGTCTTTATCGAATGGCCGACTGGCGGTTTCGGGTGAATCGTTACGCTCCGACAGCGCTTTCACGGCACAAAAACCACCCATGCCTGCAAGGCACACCGTCGCCTCTGAGCCGCCCGCGATCATCACGTCGGCGTCGCCATATTCGATGAAGCGCGCAGCGTCACCAATGCAATGTGTAGACGTGGTGCAGGCCGACACCATCGACACGTTAGGTCCTTTGAAGCCGTAGAGAATCGAGATCATGCCGGCCACCATGTTGACGATCGAGCCGGGCACAAAAAACGGTGAAATCCGCCGCGGTCCTTTGGCGATCATCTCGCGAATATTGGCTTCGATCATCGGCAAGCCACCGATGCCGGAGCCAACGTTCACGCCGATGCGCTCGGCGTTTTGTTCGGTCACTTGCAAACCCGCATCGTCCATCGCCATTTTGGTCGCCGCGAGGCCGAAATGGATGAAGGTATCCATGCGCCGGACTTCTTTCGCCGACATCCAGTCTGCGGGATTGAAATTTTTTACCTCACCGGCGATTTTGGTGGGCAGCAGGCTCGCGTCAAAATGCGTGATCGGGCCAATGCCACCGCGCCCGTTGATGGTGTTATCCCATGCCTGGGCGACACCGTTGCCCACCGGCGAAACAATACCGAGACCCGTGATGACAACGCGCCGTTTTGACATGATTTAAAAAATTGGTTTGGAGATACTGGCGGGCCGGCGACAAGTTAAGCTACAAAATCGACGGCCCGTAAGACGAATTACTTCTTCAAATTCGCGTTGATGAAGTCGATGGCCTGTTGCACATTCGTGATCTTTTCTGCAGCCTCATCAG
>JAYVXF010000120.1:0-6574 GCA_043793345.1 Betaproteobacteria bacterium
GCAAAACGAGTCGTTTACCAATCAATTCAACGGCCAGATTTATGAGCAGCTCTTGTCCCGCGACAAGACCATGAAAATCATCCCCAGTCTTGCCACCAGTTGGAAGCAGACCTCCGCAACCACCTGGATATTCACACTGCGCAAGGGCGTAAAGTGGCACGACGGCTCCAATTTCACGGCTGATGACGTGGTGTTTTCGATCCTGCGCACGCAAGCGCCCACATCGAACATGAAGGTCTATGGCAACGCGCTGGGTGTGCCGAAAAAAATTGATGATTTCACCATCGAGCTGACGACCCCAGTGCCAAATCCGGTGCTGCCCGATATGGTGGGCAGCGGCAATATTTTCATCATGAATAAAGCCTGGTCGGAAAAAAATAAAGTCACCAAGCCGCAGGATTTCCAGAACAAGGAAGAAACCTATTCGGTGCGCAACGCCATGGGCACCGGCCCGTTCATGCTCGGCTCGCGCGAACCTGACGTGAAATCGGTGCTGAAGAAAAATCCGAACTGGTGGGGCATCAAGGAAGGAAAATTTGAAGGCAACGTTGATGAGGTGCTGTATCGGCCGATCAAGGATCCCGGCACGCGGGTCGCGGCGCTGTTGTCGGGTGATGTCGATTTCATACTCGACCCGCCGGTGCAGGCGATTGAAAAATTAAAACAGGAAAAAAATCTGAAGGTTTGGGAAGGCCGTGAAAATCGCGTGATTTTCATCGGCATGGATCAGGCGCGTGACGAGTTGCTTTATTCGGACGTGAAAGGCAAAAACCCGTTCAAGGATCGTCGCGTGCGGCTGGCGCTGTATCAGGCGGTCGACGTGAATGCGCTCAAGACAACAGTGATGCGTGGGCTGTCGATACCGACCGCGATCAATCTGCCTGCGCCGAAACAAGCAGGTATTCCGGATGCGATGGACAAGCGCTATCCACTCGATCTGGCTGCTGCCAAAAAACTGCTTGTGGAAGCCGGCTATCCAAATGGCTTCACCGTGACGCTGGATTGCCCGAATGACCGTTATGTGAATGATGAAAAAATTTGCGTCGCGCTCGCCGGCATGTGGTCAAAAATCGGCGTGACGGTGAAAGTAGCCGCAATTCCGAAAGCAAATTTTTTCCCGAAGGCGCAAAAGCTCGATACCAGCATGTACATGCTCGGTTGGGGTGGTTCGACCACCGATGCGATATTTACCCTGAAACCGGTGCTGCATAGCCGTAACGACAAAGGCGCGGGCGAATTTAATTGGGGTAATTATAAAGTCGCCGCGTTTGATGATCTGATCGATAAAGCTGAAGGCGAAACGGACGCAAAAAAGCGCCAGGAAATGATCATCAGCGCGATGCAAATGCATCACGATCAGGTGCTGCATATTCCGCTGCATTTGCAAGTGATTCCGTGGGCCTCTGCCGCGGGTGTGACGGTGGTGCATCGGCCGGACAATTGGCTGGAGACGACTTGGGTGAAGATGAAATAGATGGTCGTAATGGTCGCTTTGTTTTATGCCAATCCGCAGTGCCAAGCGTGCATTCACCGCAACATTCATATCCTGTCGTTTCGAACCCGGCTTTATCGGGTGAGAAATCTGCTGTTGGCGATGCAAGGCAACAGCAGATTTCTCGCTTTGCTCGAAATGACATCTCTTTTATGGTGACCGACTCAAATTCTTGAAAAGGGGGACGTGATGAATTTTCGACTTCTGATTATTTGTTTTGCACTTTCTTGCACCGCAATCGCGGACGCCAAAAATTTCCGCTGGTCTTCGCGAGGCGATGCCGCTACCTTAGACCCGCACAGCCAGAACGAGAACTTCAGTAACGGCATCAACAATCTCGTGTACGAGTATCTGGTTAACCGCGACCGCCAGACGTTCTCAAAATTTGTTCCGGCACTCGCCCTATCGTGGACCAATACCGGCCCGCTCACTTGGGTGTTCAAGCTGCGCCAGGGCGTGAAGTTTCACGATGGCACGCCGTTCACCGCCGACGATGTGGTGTTTTCCTTCAATCGCGCGCGTGAATCAACGGTCACGTTCAGGCTTTACTCAACACAGTCGGGAATAGCGAAAAAAATCGACGACTACACGGTCGAATTCACGACGCCGGTGCCCAACCCCGTGATGCTCGACACCGTCAATAGCATCATGATCATGAGCAAGGCATGGTGTGAAAAAAATGGTGTGGTGAAGCCGCTCGACTACATCAAGAAGGAAGAATCTTTCGCCACCCGCAATGCGATGGGCACCGGGCCCTACAAACTGGTGGCGTGGGAGCAGGGCATCAAAATTCTGCACAGGAAAAATCCCGACTGGTGGGGCATCAAAGCAGGCGAATACACCGGCAATATCGACACCATCGACTACCGGCCAATCGCCAATGATGCCACGCGCATGGCGGCCCTGAAAACTGGCGAGATCGATTTTGTACTCGATCCGTCGGTGCAGGACGTGCTGCGCTTGCGCGACGACGCCGACATAAAAATCTGGGAAGGTCAGGAGCAGCGACTGATCTACATTGGCGTCGATCAGGCGCGAAATGAGCTGCTGTATTCGGACGTGAAGGGTAAAAATCCATTCAAGGACAAGCGGGTTCGGCTCGCCATGTATCAAGCCATCGATATCAATGCGCTGAAATCCGCCGTGATGCGCGGCCTATCCATTCCCACCGGAATCCCGCTGCCTGCGGGTACTGGTGCAGGTGTGCCCATTGAGATGGAAAAGCGCCATCCGTTTGATCCAGGGATGGCGAAAAGGCTGCTCGCCGACGCGGGCTATCCGAATGGTTTCGGTTTCACACTGCATTGCCCTAATGATCGTTACGTGAACGACGAAAAAATCTGCGTGGCGATTGCGGCGATGTGGGCGCGTGTCGGCCTGAAGGTGCGGGTCGAGACGATGACCAAGGCGAATTTTTTCCCCAAGGTGCTAAAGCGTGACACCAGTGTGTTCCTCACGGGCTGGGGTGGCGGTGCGACCGATGCGATTTTTATTTTGAAGCCGGTGATGCACAGCCGCGATAGCAAGGGTGCGGGTGATTCCAATTACGGTGACGCCAAAAACGTCGAGCTCGATACGCTGATCGATAAGCTCGAAGGCGAAATGAATTTGGTTGAGCGGCAAAAAATGATCAACAGCGCCACCAAACTCATGCAGGATGAAGTACACGTGATTCCGCTGCATCGGCAGGTGATCCCGTGGGCGTCACGGAAAAATGTGACGGTGTTGCATCGACCGAATAATCTTCCCGACTTGCATTGGGTGGTGATTAAGTAACGCCGTATTTCGGGCTAGTGTGAAAGCAAAACACCAGCACCGGCGCGGTTCATGGCACGAAAAGGCCTGAAAAGCCGCGCCAGTGCTAGAGTTTCACCAGTTTATCGTCCGGAAACAACGCATTTGCAGCGATGTCTTGTCGTTGCTTCAACTGCACATAATGCGGCGTGAAATCCGGCGCAGTCGCGTCGAACAACTCCTGAAAACTATCGATCACGAAATAAGTTTCCTGAAACGTGTCGATCTTGTATTTCGATTGCATCACGCGCAGCAATTCAAATTTAATGCGATTCGGTTTATCGCTTTCCACGCAATAAGGTAATTCACCCGCCGACGAAAGTGTGCCTGCGCCATAGCTACGCAAACCTTTCGCGGTGCGAATCAAGCCAAACTCCACCGTGTACCAGTAGAGCCGCGCCAGATAATCGAGCGCGTCGAGACCTTTGGCCTTCACGCCACCTTTGCCGTAGGCCTCCAGGTAATCAGCAAAAAAGTTATTGAACAATAACGGCACGTGGCCAAAAAAATCGTGAAAAATATCCGGCTCGACGATGTAGTCGAATTCTGCCGGCGACCGCAGCCACACCGATACCGGGAAACGGCGATTGGCCAGATGCGTGAAAAACACCTCGTCCGGAATCAGGCCAGGCACGGCCACCAACATCCAGCGCGTGGCTGGAAAAAGCTTGGCGTTGATCTCGTCAAAATGCGGAATGCCTGCGCCGAATTTCAGTGTGGCCAAGGTGGTGATGAACTCCTCGCACGCGTACTGCGGCACCAGCGCCGACTGGCGCGCGTAGAGACGTTTCCACAAATCCTGTTCAGCCGCGGTGTAGCGCGAATAGTCTTGCAGCACCGTGTAGTCCGGTCGCATTTGCGAATAGTCACCGCGCAGCGCGTGATCGGTTTGGCCGGCCATTATTGCGACGCCTTATGCCTGTCATCTCGACGCAACGGTTTGTCATCCCGAAGAAAAAGTTTGCCATCGCGACGAAAAAAGTTGTCATCTCGACGCAAAGCGGAGAGATCTGCTTTTGGTCCACCAACAGCAGATCTCTCCGCTTCGCGTCGAGATGACAGTTTTATCATGACCCTGCCTTCGAAAGTTTATTTTTGATCGAGCCAAAAATCGTCTCGCCGTGATGGTCAAACATATCGATTTCAACTTCATCGCCGAACTTCAAAAATTCTTCTTTCGCCGCACCGAGTTCGACTTGTTCGACCAGACGCTTTTCCATGATGCAGGCAAAGCCGGTGGTCTTGTCGTGGTTTGAAACGGTGCCCGAGCCGATCAGCGTGCCCGCCATGAGTGGCCGTGTTTTGGCGGCATGGGCGATCAAATCGTAGAGCGAAAACGTCATGTCGTCGGCTGCGTTGGGATTACCAAACCATTCACCCCGTACGTGGCAAACGAGACGGTAATCGAGCTTGCCCGCGCCCTTCTCGTCGCCCCACGCGCCACCCAATTCGTCAGGGGTGACGGCGACCGGTGAGAGCGCATTCAGACCTTTGCCGTTGACGAAACCAAATCCCTTGGCGAGCTCGGCGGGAATTAATTTGCGGTAAGAAATATCGTTGATGAGCACCACCAGCCGCACTGCGTCTGCACACTCGGCAGGGGACGCACCCATTTTCACGTCACCAATAATGACACCGACTTCACCTTCCAGATCCACGCCCCAGTCCTCGGAAAGCACTTCAATGTCGTCACGCGGCCCGAGCATTGAATCACCACCGCCTTGGTACATCAGCGGATTGGTGTAAAAACTTTCCGGCACCGTGTCGCTGCGCGCGCGCCTCACCCGCTCGACGTGCGAGAGATAAGCCGAGCCATCGAGCCATTGATGCGTGCGCGGCAGCGGCGCGGCCACTTTGCCTTCACGCAGCGCTTGCTGGAAATCAATGATGGGCCGGTCAGTGCCGCAGTTGATCGCTTCAAATTCGTTGAGCAACGTGCGTTCCACCGCGTGCCAGTGTTCGAGCGCGTATTGCATGGTTGGCGCAATGTCGGTGACGGCGACTGCGTGCGTCAAATTTTCATCGACGAGTAACAACGTGCCGTCGGGGGTGGGGCCTTTCAAAGAGGCGAGTTTCATTTGCATTACTCCTGTTTTTCTTGTCCTTCGACAGGCTCAGGACGAACGGATGATATTTTTTCCGTTTGGGGTGAGGATGATTTTTTTTCCGTTTGCGGTGAGGATGATATTTTTTGCGTTTGGGGTGAGGATGATTTTTTTTCCGTTTGGGGTGAGCCTGTCGAACCATCAAACAGCGCGGGACGAGCAAGTGAAACTTTCACCGTTTGCGGTGAGCTTGTCGAACCATCAAACAGCGCGGGACGAGCAAGTGAAGTTTTCACCGTTCGTGGTGAGCCTGTCGAACCATCAAAGGGTTCGGGAAAAGCCGATGAAATTTTCACCGTTCGTGGTGAGCCTGTCGAACCACCGGGAGGCTGCGGCGGCATCAAGGATTGCGAGCGGTTTTGTGCCAAGCGCGATACCTCATCCCAATCACCACGCATCATTGCTTCTTTTTTCTTGCGACTCCACCCTTTGATGCGCCGCTCCATTTCAAGCGCCTCCCGCCGCGTCGTGAAATGCGCCGAGAATGCCAATTCTATGGGCAGGCGTGACGCCATGTAGCCGTCAATTTTTCCTGTCTGATGCATGGCGATTCGTCGTTCCAGATTGTCGGTGTGACCAGTGTAATAGGAGTCATCATTGCAGGTGAGAATATAGACCCAGAATGACATCGTCAGTATTTTCCTATCCTTCGACAGGCTCAGGACGAACGGGGTGGGGATGGGGAGGCAGTGTCGAACCCAGCCCATACTCCATCGTAATCCTGCTGCAACAACCCACCCGACATCGCAAACGCAGTCGGCTCAAACACATAACGACTCTCGAACATGAACGCTAAGGTATTGTCGATTTTGTGTGGTTTCAACTCTGCAGTGGACGCTTTGTCGAACGTGGCCTTGTCCGGCCCGTGCGCGGAGAAGGCGTTGTGGAGCGAGCCGCCACCGGGCAGGAAACCTGTCGCTTTGGCGTCGTAGGTACCATGAATCAGCCCCATGTATTCACTCATGGAATTGCGATGAAACCACGGCGGTCGAAATGTATTCTCAGCCACCATCCAGCGCGGCGGGAAAATCACGAAATCGATATTGGCGATGCCGGCAGTTTCCGACGGCGACGTGAGCACCGTAAAGATCGATGGGTCGGGATGATCGAAGCTCACGGTGTTGATGGTATTGAAGCGCGCCAGATCGTATTTGTACGGCGCATAGTTGCCGTGCCACGCGAC
>JAYVXF010000121.1:0-19447 GCA_043793345.1 Betaproteobacteria bacterium
TCCATTACCGAAATGGTGACGCTTTGTTGGGCAGCGACCGCGTTTGGAGTCAGGACAAATTGTGTATCGGATATTGGCGCGGCAGGAACCGGAAGTAGCGTCGCATTGCTGGACGTTACTTGATACGGTGCTCTGGCACCTCCACCAGAAATGGCGAATGTGGCTGGCACCCCCGAATATGCTGTCGCACTCGCCGGAGACACGGCTAAAATCAAGGTCGGATCGGATGCAGACGATACGGCGCCACTTCCACACGAACTAAGTAGCACCGCGAAACACACAGCGAGCAGCAGCGTAGCGCCTTGCCCAATCATCCTGTTCATCTTCACGAAAACTCCCTTTTCGGTGTTAAGGCATCACAGTAACAATATTGCAAAAGTACTTGCCAGCGTTGGGATTCTATCAAAACGTGTCGGCAGAATCATTATCCTCGCAACGTGTGTGGCGTGCCACTGTCAACCGACAAATTCTGTGGGCAAGACAAATTTGTTGCAGCGCGCAATAAGCGGCGTTATGATCAACTCTTCCTGGAATGGTCTTTCTGTAACAGTGTGTTGGGTTGGCTTTATCGAGCGCCCCGCCCGTCGAAAAACTGCGGAGCCAAAAGCCCAATATTCCCGGTAACAATCATCAATGTATCGCGTGGCTGTTCCGCGCGAACCCATAGCAATGTATTTTGTTACCACGTTTTCTCGGAGTATCTTCGCATGCCAGAAGTAATCGCGCTTGTTCCGCCCACCCCTCTGCCGCTCGCGCACGCCGCGCAGGGCCTGTACGATCCACGCAATGAACACGATGCCTGCGGCGTCGGCTTTGTCGCGCATGTGAAGGGCAAAAAATCCCACTCGATTATCGAGCAGGGTTTAAAAATTCTCGACAACCTGAGCCATCGCGGCGCGACTGGCTACGATCCTCTCCTGGGGGACGGTGCTGGCATTCTCATTCAATTGCCCGATGCGCATTTGCGTCGTGTCTGTGGCAAGCAGGGAATGACCCTGCCAGCGCTCGGCCAATACGGCGTCGGCATGGTTTTTCTGCCGCGCGAACCGGCTTCGCGCACGGCGTGCGAACAGGAAATCGAGCGTGCCATTCACGCTGAAGGTCAGATCCTCTTGGGCTGGCGCGATGTGCCAACCGATAATAACGGGCTCTCGCCTGCCACGATCGCGGTCGAGCCGCTGATTCGCCAGGTATTCATTGCGCGCGGCACGGGTGCGGTGAGCCAGGACGATCTTGAGCGCAAGCTCTACATCATTCGCAAGCGTTCTGGCCACGCCATTCAGGCCTTACAGCTGCGTCATGGCAAAGAATTCTACGTGCCGTCATTATCGACGCGCACCATTGTCTATAAAGGCATGCTGCTCGCCGACCAGGTCGGCAAATATTATCTGGATTTGCGCGATCCATCGATGACGACTGCGCTGGCGCTTGTGCATCAGCGTTTCTCGACCAATACCTTCCCGACCTGGGATTTGTCGCACCCCTTCCGCATGATTGCGCACAACGGTGAAATCAACACGCTGCGCGGCAATGTGAACTGGATTCGCGCGCGTCAGCAGTCGATTGCCTCGCCGGTGCTGAAGGAAGATTTGAAAAAAATCTGGCCGCTGATTTACGACGGCCAGTCTGACTCCGCCAGCTTCGATAATTGTCTGGAAATGCTGGTCATGGGCGGCTATTCGCTGGCGCACGCAATGATGATGATGATTCCAGAAGCGTGGAGCGGCCACAAGCTGATGGACGAAGATCGCAAAGCGTTTTATGAATATCACGCGACCTTGATGGAGGCGTGGGATGGGCCTGCCGCGATGGCGTTCACCGACGGTCGCCAAATCGGCGCGACGCTGGATCGCAATGGCTTAAGACCGGCGCGCTACATCCTCACCGATGATGATCTGGTGGTGCTCGCGTCGGAAGCCGGTGTGCTCGACATTGCCGAATCAAAGATCGTCAAAAAATGGCGCTTGCAACCCGGCAAGATGTTTTTGGTCGACATCGAAAAAGGCAAGATCATCGACGACGATCAGTTGAAACGCGAGCTCGCCACCGCCAAGCCGTATCGCGATTGGGTACAGCAGGCGCGCATTCGCTTGGACGATTTGCCCGAACCGGCGCCGGCCGAAAAATCGCAAGTGCCGTTGCTCGATTTGCAGCAGGCGTTTGGCTACACGCAGGAGGATCTGAAAGTCATCCTCTCCAACATGGCCATCAATGGCATCGAGGCGACCGGCTCGATGGGCAATGATTCGCCGCTCGCAGTGATGTCTGACAAACCGCGCAGTTTGTCGCATTATTTCAAGCAGCTTTTTGCACAGGTGACCAACCCGCCGATCGATCCGATTCGTGAAGAGCTGGTCATGTCGACCGCCATTACTATCGGCCCGCGGCCGAATTTACTCGACATTCATCACACCGACCCGGGCCAGTGGCTGGAAGTGCCGCAACCGGTGTTGACGACCGACGATATGGAAAAAATTCGCCATATCGACATGTTCACTGGCAACTATTTCCGCAGCCACGAACTCGATATTACCTATCCCGCCTCGTGGGGAACGGAGGGCATTGAAGCCGCAGTCGCTTCGCTCTGTGCGCATGCCGAAGACGCGCTGCGCTTAGGGTTTAATCTGCTCATCATTACCGACCGCAAAGTCGATGCCGCGCATGTCGCGATTCCAGCATTGCTGGCGGTCGGCGCGGTGCACCAGCATCTGGTGAAAAAAGGGCTGCGCACCTCCACGGGGCTCGTGGTCGAGACCGGCAGCGCGCGCGAGGTTCACCACTTTGCGCTACTTGGCGGCTACGGCGCAGCGGCGGTTCACCCGTATCTCGCGCTGGAAACACTGCATCACATGCAGGATTACCTGCCGGGAATCGACGCCAAAGAAGCCGAGAAAAAATACATCAAGGCCATCTCCAAAGGGCTGCTCAAGGTAATGTCGAAGATGGGTATTTCAACCTATCAAAGTTATTGCGGCGCGCAGATTTTTGAGGCGGTGGGATTGTCGCGCGAGTTTGTCGACAAATATTTCACCGGCACCGCGTCGAACGTTGAAGGCATCGGCATTTTCGAAATTGCCGAAGAATCCATGCGCCAGCACCAGAAGGCGTTCGGCGATGATCCGGTGTTGCGCACCCAGCTCGACGCAGGCGGCGAATATGCCTATCGGGTTCGCGGTGAAGAGCACATGTGGACGCCAGAGGCGATTGCGAAGCTACAGCATTCGACTAAAGCGAATTCGTATTCGACGTACAAGGAATACGCACAAATAATCAACGACCAGACCAAGCGCCACATGACGTTGCGTGGCATGTTCGAAATCAAATCAGCGGGCGTAGCCGTACCGATTGAGGAAGTCGAATCGGCAAAAGATATCGTCACACGATTCGCGACCGGCGCGATGTCGTTAGGATCGATTTCAACTGAGGCGCATGCCACCTTGGCCGTTGCGATGAACCGCATTGGCGGCAAATCCAATACCGGTGAAGGCGGCGAAGATCCCAGGCGTTTTATTCCGGTTACAAAAGTCGGCGAAACCTTAAAAAGCAAATTAGGTGACGCGGTCGAGACCGACATTGCGTTGAAGGTCGGCGATTCCTTGCGATCACGCATCAAGCAGGTGGCGTCGGCACGCTTTGGCGTGACAGCGGAATATTTGAATTCAGCCGATCAGATTCAGATCAAGATGGCGCAAGGTGCCAAGCCCGGCGAAGGCGGCCAACTGCCGGGCCACAAAGTGTCGGAATACATCGGCGCACTGCGCTTTGCAACGCCGGGGGTTGAATTGATTTCGCCGCCGCCGCATCACGATATTTATTCCATCGAAGATTTGGCGCAGTTGATTCACGATTTGAAAAATTGCAATTCGCGCGCCTCGATTTCGGTAAAGCTCGTTTCCGAAGTCGGCGTAGGGACTGTCGCAGCGGGTGTCGCCAAAGCCAAGGCCGATCACGTGACGATCTCGGGCCACGACGGCGGCACCGGCGCGTCACCTGTGTCATCGATCAAGCACGCCGGCACGCCGTGGGAGCTGGGCTTGGCCGAGACGCAGCAGACGTTGGTGTTAAATCGTTTGCGTGGCCGCATCGCGGTGCAGGTCGATGGGCAAATGAAAACCGGTCGTGATGTCTTGATCGGCGCATTGCTGGGTGCGGATGAATTCGGCTTCGCGACTGCGCCGTTGGTGGTTGAAGGCTGCATCATGATGCGCAAATGCCATCTGAATACCTGTCCGGTCGGCGTGGCAACGCAAGACCCGGTATTGCGCAAGAAATTTACCGGCCAGCCCGAGCATGTCGTCAACTTTTTCTTCTTCATCGCCGAAGAAGTGCGCGAGCTGATGGCGCAAATCGGTATACGAAAATTTGAAGACCTGATCGGTCGTGCCGATTTGCTCGAAACCACCAAGGGTGTGGCGCACTGGAAAGCCAAGGGGCTGGATTTTTCGCGTATTTTCCACGTGCCGGATATGCCCAAAGAAGTCGCGCGCCACCATTGCGAGACGCAGGATCACGGCTTGGACGAGGCGCTGGATCACGAGCTAATCCGGCAAGCAAAACCGGCGCTGGAGGCGCAGCAAAAAGTAACAATAGAAACGAAAATCCGCAACCTGAACCGTACCGCAGGCGCGATGCTCTCCGGCGAAGTCGCCAAGCGCTACGGGCACGCGGGCTTGCCTGACGACACCATTCACATCACGTTGCGCGGCACGGCGGGTCAGAGCTTTGCCGCCTTTTTGGCGCACGGCGTGACGATGGACTTGACGGGCCAAGCCAACGATTATGTGGGCAAGGGTTTGAGCGGTGGACGCGTGATCGTCAAGCAGCACGCCGACTTCAAAGGTAATCCACTTGAAAATATTATCGTTGGCAACACCGTCTTGTACGGCGCGATTGCGGGCGAAGCGTATTTCCGTGGTGTCGCTGGTGAACGATTTGCGGTGCGCAATTCCGGCGCGTCTGCGGTCGTTGAGGGCACTGGCGATCATGGCTGCGAATACATGACCGGCGGCACCGTCGCCGTCCTCGGCGCGACCGGTCGCAACTTCGGTGCGGGAATGTCGGGCGGTGTCGCGTACGTGATGGACGAGGATGGCTTGTTCAAGAATCGTTGCAACACCGCGATGGTCGAGCTCGAAGCGTTGTCAGATGTTGTCACGGCGGCCTCCCACTTGGGCATCGCTGACACAATATTGCTGAAGTCATTGATTGAAAATCACGCCAAATACACCGGCAGTCAGCGCGCGATGGATATTCTCGGCAACTGGCCGAAGTGGTCGCGCATGTTCGTGAAAGTGATGCCGACCGAATATCGGCGCGCGCTGAATGCGATGGCTGAGAAAAAAGCTGCTACCACGGTTGGCACCAAACAAAAAGCCGCTTAACGTGAATAATTTAATCGTGAGAAATTAAATGGGCAAGCCGACCGGATTTCTGGAATATCAACGCTTGAGCGAAGCATCGATTCCGCCTGCTGAACGGGTGAAGAATTATCAGGAGTTTATTCTTCACTTGAACGATACCGAGGCCAAGCAGCAGGGTGCGCGCTGCATGGATTGCGGCATCCCGTTTTGTCAGACCGGCTGTCCGGTCAACAACATCATTCCGGATTTCAACGATCTGGTGTTTCGCCAAAACTGGCGCGAAGCGCTGGTGACATTGCACTCGACCAATAATTTTCCCGAATTCACCGGTCGCGTTTGTCCCGCGCCGTGTGAGGCCGCGTGTACGCTCACGATCAACAGCGACGCGGTCGGCATCAAATCGATCGAGCACGCGATCATCGACAAAGGCTGGGAAATGGGCTGGGTGGTGCCGCAACCGGCTCTACATCGCACCGGTAAACGCGTTGCGGTCGTCGGCTCAGGTCCTGCCGGCATGGCAGTCGCGCAGCAGCTCGCGCGGGTCGGGCACGACGTGATTGTGTTTGAAAAAGCGGATCGCATCGGCGGCCTGTTGCGTTACGGGATTCCCGATTTCAAAATGGAAAAATCGCATATCGACAAGCGCGTCGTGCAAATGGAAGCCGAGGGAGTGCAGTTTCGCGTCAATCAAAATATTGGCGTCGACACGCCAGCGAATGCGCTGCTGCAGGATTTTGACGCGGTCGTTTTGTCGGGCGGTGCCGAATGGCCGCGCGATCTGCCGGTGAAGGGGCGCGAGCTTTCCGGCATTCATTTCGCGATGGATTTTTTGCCGTCACAAAATAAAGTCGTCGCAGGCGACGCGGTGCCTGGCCAACTTACCGCGACCGGTAAACACGTGGTGGTGATCGGCGGCGGCGACACGGGCAGCGATTGTGTCGGCACGTCAAATCGACATGGCGCGAAATCGATTGCGCAGTTTGAATTATTGCCGCAGCCGCCCGAGCAGGAAAATAAACCGATGGTGTGGCCGTATTGGCCAATCAAGCTGCGTACCTCGTCGTCGCACGAAGAAGGTTGTGACCGCGACTGGGCGGTGGCGACCAAGGAATTCATCGGCAAAAACGGCAAGGTGGAAGCGCTTAAAGCTGTTCGCGTCGAATGGAAAGACGGCAAAATGCAGGAAGTTGCAGGCTCCGAGTTTGAGTTGAAAGCGGACTTGGTGTTGCTCGCGATGGGCTTCATGGGTCCTGAACAGAACGGCTTGCTTGAAGGTTTTGGCGCGCTCGGCGTGACGAAAGATCAACGCAGCAACGTGAAGGCGGCTACCGACGACGCAGCCGACACGCTCGCGTATCAAACCGCGAATCCCAAAGTGTTCGCGGCCGGCGATATGCGGCGCGGCCAGTCGCTGGTGGTGTGGGCGATCCGCGAAGGTCGGCAATGCGCGCGATCAGTCGATGCGTATTTGATGGGGTCGTCGGAATTGCCGCGTTAAAGCGAGTGGTCATTCTGTGCAGATCGCCATTCTGCGCGGCTCGTGGAGAATAAATGGCTGAAACGCCGCGCCAGTGATGGTGTTTGTATGATTTATGCGGGTATGTGTTTTAGCGGAAAGACATCGCGCAATGTGCGCGCCGCAGTCGCACTCGCGCGACTCTTCATTACCTGTCATTTCGAACCCGGCTTCATCGGGTGAGAAATCTGCTTCACCGGCGCTTAAGGAAAAAGCAGATTTCTCTCTGCGTTCGAAATGACAGTGGGGTTATTTTGGGACTGCCCGATTGCGCTTGGCGCCAGAAAATCGCACCATAAATTCCTGTCATTTCGAACCCGGCTTCATCGGCTGAGAAATCTGCTTCTCGACCAGCAAAAAATAAACAAGCAGATTTCTCGCTTCGCTCGAAATGACATTGTGATTGTTTTGTGGTTGCCAGATCCGGCGACACGCACCGAGCCGCCGCAACAAGTGATGAGATAATGTGCGTGCGCGGCGATCAGTCCGCGCCTTTCTATTTTTCCGCGCGCCCAGATGACTCCCCTTAAAAACGATACTTTCCTGCGCGCCCTGATGCGCGAGCCAACGCCGTACACGCCGATCTGGATCATGCGTCAGGCGGGCCGTTATTTGCCCGAGTACAACGCGACGCGAAAAAAGGCCGGCAGCTTTTTGGGACTGGCTAAAAATCCCGATTACTGCACCGAGGTCACGCTGCAACCACTGGCGCGCTTCAAGCTAGATGCGGCGATTTTGTTTTCTGACATCCTGACCATTCCCGATGCGATGGGGCTGGGCCTGTATTTTGTCGAGGGCGAGGGGCCGAAGTTCGAGCGCACCGTGCGCACCGAGGACGACGTAAAAAAACTTCCCGTTGCCGACATGGATCAACTGAAGTATGTGACCGACGCGGTGACGCAAATTCGCGCGGCTCTTGACGGCAGCGTGCCGTTGATCGGTTTTTCAGGTAGCCCGTTCACCCTGGCCTGCTACATGATTGAAGGCGGCGGCTCGGATGATTTTCGCCGCGTCAAAACGATGCTCTATCAACGACCCGATTTGTTGCACGCGATGCTTGAAAAAAATACGCTGAGCGTGATTGCTTACCTGAACGCGCAAATTGACGCCGGCGCGCAAGCCGTGATGTTGTTCGATACCTGGGGCGGCGCCTTGTCGCATTCGGCGTATCAGCAATTTTCGCTCGCCTACGCCAAGCGCGTCATGGCGGGATTAAAACGCAGCAACGACGGGCGCATTGTGCCACGCGTGTTGTTCACCAAGGGTGGCGGTCTGTGGCTGGAATCAATGGCCGAGAGCGGTGCGGATGCGTTGGGCCTCGACTGGACGATCAGCATGAGTGAAGCGAAACGGCGTGTCGGAGACAAAGTTGCGCTGCAAGGCAATCTTGATCCGCATGTTTTGTTTGGCGACGCGGCCACGATTGAGCGCGAAGCGACGCGCGTTCTGAACGAATTCGCCTTCGACAAAAATGCCACAGGGCACGTGTTTAATCTCGGCCACGGCATTTCGCAATTCACCAATCCGGATCACGTGGAAGCGCTTGTTAACGCGGTTCACCGCGCCAGTGCTAGGGCGTAACGGAATTGGCTTGTCAAGAAATATATTTTCGCGATTTGTCGCATTAGGGGCTTGCTTATGCACAGAAAGCCTGTTTCACGGGTGTTAATGCGGGGTTGCAAGGGGCATTATGCAATTCATTGTTTTATATGAAAATATTTACTTGTATCGCCTTGCGCACCTAGCCGTTTTCGACGCGAAGCTTGCCATTCATCCCGCAGAACGAGAGCTATGCACATAGTTATCCACAAGGCGCAAATCCAGTATCGGCGCGGCTTTGCGGGTGCTCCAGAGGGAACGACGGCACGATTGTGAAGGCGCTGATTGTCCAGGTGGTGCTCGACCTGCCGCTGGCCCAACACTTCGATTTTCTGGGTATCGATGCGACGCCAGACGACGTGGGCCGCATCGTCATCGTGCCGTTTGGATCCAAACAATTTGCCGGCGTGATCGTCGGCGTAAGCGGGGAGAGTAGTGTCCCGGCGGAAAAATTAAAGTCCATCATTCACGTGCAGCGTTCGCTGCCCAAATTCTCAGCGACCGATTTCGCGCTGTTTCGTTTTTGCGAAAATTATTATCACCATCCGCTCGGGCCCATTGCGTTGAACGCCGTGCCGCCATTGATGCGTGTGGCGAAACCGGCGCGACCCAAACAACAGCACGTCATCGACATCACCCCAGCGGGACGTGCAGCGCTCAGCACCCTGCGTACCTTGCCCTCGCGCGCCGTCGCGCAACGCTCAATGCTCGCCGCCATCGTCGACGCGCCACAAGCAGAGACGGTGTTGAAATTGCGCCATGAGCGGGCGGCGAGTGTTTTATCGACACTGCTAAAAAAAGGCTGGATCGTCGTGACGACGTTGCCGCATGACGCGACCATCGGTCGCACCCATGTCGCGCACATTGCGCCCGGCCCGGTGCTTACCGATGAGCAGCGCCGCGCTATCGGGATAATTATTGCCGCGCGCGGCACCTTCGCGCCATTCCTGCTGTTTGGCGTCACCGCCAGCGGCAAAACCGAGGTCTATTTGCATCTGATCGCGGACGCTCTGGCGCAGGGCCGCCAAGCGCTGGTGCTGGTGCCGGAAATAAATCTCACGCCGCAATTTTTGCGGCAGGTGAAATCGCGCTTTCCTGACGCGCTTGTCATTCAGCAGAACAGCGCAATGGCCGCCGTCCCGCGCATGGCTGGCTATCTGGACGCGCAATCGGGCGCGGCTGACATCGTCATCGGCACGCGGCTCGCGGTATTCACGCCGATGCCGCACTTAAGCATCATCATCATCGACGAAGAACACGATCAATCGTTCAAGCAACAGGAAGGTTTTCGCTATTCGGCGCGCGATGTCGCGATCTTCCGCGCGCAGCAGGAAAGCTGCGTGGTCGTATTGGGATCCGCGACGCCGTCGCTGGAAAGCATTCACAACGTCGCACGCGACCGCTTTACGCAAATTGGGCTGAACAAACGCGCCGCACCGAACGCGTTGATGCCGACCATCGATTTCATCGACTTGCATGTTGAGCGCGTCGAGGACGGCCTGTCGGCGAGACTGGTCAAGGCGATTGAAGAAACGGTGCAACGGCGCGAGCAGGCACTGGTGTTCATCAATCGTCGCGGCTTTTCACCCGCGCTGGTGTGCGCACAATGTGCGGCGATGCCGGAATGCAAACGTTGCAGCGCGCGCTTGGTGTTCCATCAAAAAGACCGGCGTCTGAAATGCCACCATTGCGGCTATCAATCCAAAGTGCCGACGGCATGTCAATCCTGTGGCAGCCATGAGCTGGTGCCGGCCGGCCAGGGCACCGAGCGGATTGAGGCGGCATTGCGCCAAAAGTTACCGAATGCGCGCATTGCCCGCGTTGATCGCGACTCGACCCGCAAACGCGGTGCAGCGGAAAAAATATTTGATGCCGCGGCCGCAGGCGAAATCGATGTGCTTATCGGCACGCAAATGCTTGCCAAGGGACACGATTTCCCCAGGATCACGCTGGTCGGCGTAGTCAACGCGGACGGCGCGATGTTCTCTGCCGATTTTCGTGCCGCTGAACGGATGGTCGCGCAGTTATGCCAGGTCGCCGGTCGCGCCGGTCGTGCCGATCTACCGGGCCGCGTGCTGATTCAAACGCGCTTCGCCACCCACCCGCTGTATCAAGCCGTCGCCGCACAGGATCATGCGCGCTTTGCCGAGATGGCGATGGGTGAGCGAAAGTTGGCCAATCTGCCGCCATTCACTTATTTGGCGCTGCTGCGCGCGGAAGCCAAATCGGCCGACGCGCTGAACGCATTCATGCAGCACGTTGTCGAGGCTGCCAAGGCGGCTTCAGTCGACGCGAACGCGTCGCTGCACGTGTGGGATCCGGTGCCCGCGCCGCTCGCCCGGAAGGCCGGTTACGAGCGGCAGCAGTTGATGGTGCAGGCGGGCTCACGCGGCGCGTTGCAGCAATTTCTGACCGCATGGCTGCCGCTGGTGCGGCAACGTGAATCACGCGCCGTCAAATGGGTGATTGACGTTGATCCGTTGGAGGTTTGATCGCATCGGGTTTGCCTTGCCGAAGTCGTGGTAACCAGCGCCGCGTTTCTGCCTACAAAACATCCTTGCAGACCTCATTTGAATAAATGCTTTCCGACCCCGACGCATCGTATGCGGTGACCGCAAAATAATAGCGTGCGCCTTTATTCAATCCGGTTGCGGCGTAGTTGGTGATATTGCCAGCGTCCAATCCCTGACCTGCCCGTTGCAAATACGTTGCTGGCGTGGTGCCGTAATAAACGCGATAGCCGGAAAGATTGGCGGCAGTGACCGGATTCCACGACAGGTTGGCGGCACCCGATACCGTCGCCGAGCCGCCACCTGCGCAAGGCGACAGTGCGGTCGGTGTCGCGGCAGCGGGGGCACCGTCTCCGCCTCCCCCCGAGCAGCTCGACAGTATCGACGCAAATCCAGCAACCGAAAACGCAAGGATCGTCCGCAATATTGGTTTCATCGTTTGCCCCGTTGGAAAGTTAGCTGAGTGAGGACGACATTGATTCGTAAGCCATCTTGAGGTGACACCAAACAAACTCCTTTTTACCACGCCAGGCTCGCTCGCGTCCTGCCATTTCATGTAGGCAGGATCTATATTCGGCGCGGGTTTCCGGGCTTTTATGGCTGGGAAAGCGCGCCACTGCTAGTGTTTTAGTTTGCTTAAGGCGGGCTGAACTGGAATGTCGCGCTGGGATGTTCCAAAACTCGTTCCTGTTTCTCCACCGAACGGCGCGGCGCCAAACATCGCGCTCTCACCCCCTTCCCGCTATAATTTCAGGCTAACTTTTAAGTCTAAGCATGTCATCCTTCATCGACAACAAAAGTGCCATTGCCGCACTGTTCCAGGACGCGCTGTTCACCGCCTATCCGGCCCTCAAAGCCGGGGCCGCGCCGTTTGTGATCGAGGTTGAGAAACCGAAAAATCCGGAGCATGGGCATTTCGCGGTGAACAGCGCGTTGCAGCTCGCCAAACAGCTTGGTGCAAAACCACGCGATATTGCGCTAGCCATCGTCGCCGCGTTGCCCGCATCGAATTTGTTGAGTGGCACACCGGAAATCGCCGAGCCCGGTTTCATCAATATCCGTCTTTCTCCTGCGGCAGAATCCGCCGTCCTCGCCGCGGTGTTCGCCACGGCCGACAATTTCGGCAAAGGCCGGGAGGGTAATGGCCAGAAGGTGATGGTCGAATTCGTTTCCGCCAATCCAACCGGGCCGCTGCACGTCGGCCACGGTCGCGGCGCCGCGATCGGCGACACCATTGCGCGGCTGCTGCAATGTCAGGGCTGGCTCGTGAGCCGCGAGTTTTATTACAACGATGCCGGTGCCCAGATCATCAATTTGGCGTTGTCGGTGCAGGCACGGTTGCGCGAAAAAGCCGGCGTCGATGCGCCGTTTCCAGAAGGCGGCTATCGCGGCGATTACATCGTTGAAATTGCCCAGAGATATGCGGCAGAACATCCGCATGATGCGACGGGTGAAAATTTAGATGCGGTGCAAAAATTCGCGGTTGCAGCACTCCGTCACGAGCAGGATCTCGATCTATGCGCCTTCGACGTTCAATTCGATGTGCATTACCTTGAGTCCTCGCTCTATACCGACGGCCTCGTCGAGCAGACCGTCGCCCATCTGGTCAAGCTCGGGCACACCTATGAAAAAGATGGCGCGCTGTGGCTTAAATCCACCGATTACGGCGACGACAAAGATCGCGTGATGCGAAAGTCCGACGGCAGCTACACCTATTTCGTGCCCGACGTTGCCTATCATGTGACCAAGTGGCAGCGCGGCTTTACCCGCGCCATCACCGAGCTGGGCGCCGACCATCATGGCTCACTCGCGCGCATGCATGCGGGCTTGCAGGCGATGGACATGGGCGTGCCGAAGGGCTATCCCGATTACGTGCTGCACCAGATGATCACGGTGATGCGCGGCGGCGTTGAGGTGAAAATCTCCAAGCGTGCCGGCAGCTACGTGACGCTGCGCGATTTGATCGACGAGGTCGGTCGCGACGCGACGCGGTATTTTTTTGTGATGCGCAAAGCCGATTCACAGCTGACCTTTGATATCGATCTCGCCAAGAGCCGTTCGGAGGACAACCCGGTCTACTACGTGCAGTACGCGCACGCACGGATTTGCCGGGTGCTCGAGCTGTGGGGCGGTGAGGCGGCCTCGTTGGCGTCTGCTGATTTATCGCCGTTGACGAGCAAATACGAGTCGGATTTGCTGCGCGCAATCGCCGACTTTCCGCTCACGTTGCGCACCGCTGCGAAGGAGTTGAGCCCGCATCTGGTGTGCGTCTACCTGAGCGATCTCGCGGCCAAGCTGCATAGCTATTACAATGCCGAGAAGTTTTTGGTCGATGATGAAAACGTGAAGCACGCAAGGTTGGCGTTAATTTTAGCGACCCGACAAGTGTTGAAAAACGGCTTGGCGGTGGTCGGTGTATCCGCGCCGGAGAAAATGTAATGGCAAGAGATTTCAAGTCGGCAGCAGCCAGGCCCGCTGGTGGCGGAGACGGGAAACGCGGCGGTATGCCACCGATGCTGATGGGCATCATTATTGGCCTGTTGATGGGAATCATGCTGGCCATCGGTATTGCAGTCTGGCTCAATCGCGCCAACAATCCGTTTTTCGAAAAATCCCGGCCGGTGGACGCGTTGCCAACCATTAGCGCGCGACCGACGCTGCCGCCGGTGGCGAAGAACGAAAAGGGCGACGCGGAAAAGCCGCGCTTCGAGTTTTACCAGATTCTGCCGGGTGACAAGAGTGGCGGGGGAAATGCAACCAGCGCGCCGGTTGCGGCAAAACCAGCGCCACCGACTTCGCCGGATGCAAAACCGCCCGTGAAGTCGGAAAGCATTGTCGCAAAAGAGCCGCCGAAGCCCGCCAGCGGCGAATCGGTTTACCTGCAAGCGGGCGCTTTCCAAAACCAGACAGATGCCGAAAATCTGAAAGCCAAAATCGCTTTCGCCGGTTTTGAAGCGAACGTGCGTCCGGTCAACTTGCCGGACAAAGGCACGTTATACAGGGTGCGCCTGGGGCCGTACAAAAGTGTGGACGAAGTGAACAGAATAAAAACCACGTTGTCTCAAAACGGGATGAGTGCGGTTGTGGTCAAACCGGCCGACTAAACTTTCAGCATTTACTAAACAGGAAATTCAAGATGTCATATTGGCTAAAGAAAATCAGCGTGTTGTTGTTTACGATATTCGCTTTCGCGACGGCTCACGCACAGCAAGGTGTCACTCCACTTGATCCGCCGCAACCGGTGGAGAACGACGGCAAGGTCGAAGTGCTGGAGTTTTTCGCCTACGGCTGCATTCATTGCGCCAATCTTGAGCCCTCGCTCGAAGCGTGGGCTAAAAAACAGCCTGCTGACGTGAAGGTCAAACGCATTCCTTCGCCAGTCGCAATCATGGGTATCGACAGCACCGTCATGTACTACTCGCTTGAGGCGCTTGGCCAGATTGAACGCCTGCATCCCAAAATATTTGAAGCCGCACATATCGAGAAAGTGACGCTCGGCAATCCCGCCGTGCTGAACAAATGGCTGGAAAAAAATGGCGTGGATCCGAAGAAATATGAAGAAGTGCAAAAATCCTTTTCGGTCGTGACCAAAGTTAACCGCGCCCGCAAAATGGTTGAACAATACAAAATTCAGGCAACGCCTACGCTCATCGTGAATGGTCGCTACTCGCTGGAGCAGGGCAGCAGCGGCGCGCAGGTCATGTTCGACAGAGTAGATCAGCTCATCGCTGAGGCGCGTGTGGCATTGAAGGCCCCGGTCGCATCGGCGGCGACATCCGCGCCGGCTGCTGCGCCCGTCAAAGCGGTCGCGAAGGAGGCCGTTAAGGCAACCGTTAAGACAAGCGGCGCGGCCGCAGCGAAATAGTCTGTATTTATGGCGCGGAAAAATCGGCATGCCAAGGTGCTAACGTGGCGTCATAGAATCGGCGCGGGTTTGCTCGCCCTATTTGCCGTCACGGTAGCGCACGCACAGCAGGATGTGACACGACTCGATCCGCCGCAACCGGTCGAGAACGACGGCAAGGTCGAGGTGCTGGAATTCTTTGCCTACGGCTGCGGGCACTGCGCCAATCTGGAGCCCTCGTTTGAGGGCTGGGTCAAAAAGCAGCGGAGCGACGTCAAGGTCAAGCGCGTTCCTTCGCCTGCGCCGTTGATGGGCATCGACAGCACGGTGCTGTACTACTCGCTTGAGGCGATGGGCCAGATAAACCGCTTGCACGCCAAAATATTCGACGCGCTGCATGTGCAGAAAGTCGTGCTTGGCAATCCGGCGGTGCTAAATAGCTGGCTGGAAAAAAATGGCGTTGACCCGAAGAAATATGACGAAATTAAAAAATCGTTTTCGGTTGTCACCAAAGTCAACCGCGCCCGTCAAATGGTTGGGCAGTATAAATTGCACGTCACGCCGACCATGGTAGTGAATGGGCGCTTTGCGGTCGAGCCGGGGAACAGCAGCACGGCGATCATGTTCGCGAAAATTGATCAACTGGTGGTGCAGGCGCGTGCGACATTGAAAACGGCTGCGCCTTCCAAACCGGCTGCGAAAAAACCTGCGGCAGTTGCCGTGAAATAATTTGGTTCGGTCGTCCAAAAAAACGCGGGCATCGTCCCGCGTTTTTATTTTCCCCTGCCGGCTGCGTGTGGCTTATTGCGTAAAATAGTGGATGAGCAAAATTTTCATTACCGGTGCCTCCTCCGGGATCGGCGTATCGATGGCGCGCTATTACGCTGGTCGCGGCGCGCAACTCGGTCTGGTTGCGCGGCGTGCTGATATTCTTCAGCGTCTCGCGGATGAACTTGAACCTCGGCCCGCCGTGTATGCGCTCGATGTACGCGATGCCGGCGCGTTAAGGGACGCGGCGAAAGATTTCATCAATCGTTTTGGTGTTCCCGACATCGTGATTGCCAATGCTGGTGTGTCGCGCGGCACGCTGACCGAGTCGGCGGACGACTTGAAAATATTTCAGGAAGTTTTCGACATCAACGTGATGGGTATGGTCAATACTTTTCACGCCTTTGTTGAGCCGATGAAACTTGCGCGGCAAGGTACGCTGGTCGGCATTGCCAGCGTGGCTGGTTTTCGTGGCATTCCCGGCGGTGGTGCTTACTCTGCATCGAAAGCCGCCGCAATCAGGTATTGCGAGTCGTTGCGTGTAGAGCTGCGCGGCACAGGCATCGCGGTGGTCACTATTTGTCCCGGCTACATCAAGACGCCGATGACGGCAGTGAACAAATTCAAAATGCCATTTCTCATCGATGTCGACGAAGCCGTGATCCGCTTTGCGCGCGCGATTGACGCAAGGACCTCCTTCACCGTTATTCCGTGGACGATGGGTGTCGCCGCACGTGTGTTGCGCGTCGTGCCCAACTGGCTGTACGACCGCGTATTTTCGCGAATGCCGAGAAAAGCAAGATGAAATTTGCAACGCAAATTTCATCGCAGTCCTCGCGCAGGCGGGGACCCAAGTCTCTCGGTGCACCAACGCTCTAAGCAGCACAACCTTCTCCCAACCAGAAAAACCAAATGACCGCCCACTACCAAGTTCACGACAATATCGCCGTCATCACCATCGATAACCCGCCCATCAACAGCATGGGTCTCGCGACGCGCCAGGGCATCGAGGCTGCAGTCAGAAAGGCGCTCGCCGAAGCTTACGTGCAAGCGGTCGTGATCACCGGTGGCAATGGCGCATTCAGTGGCGGCGCGGACATTCGCGAATTCGGTAAAGCCGTGGCGATGCAAACACCCACTCTGCACGATTTAATCCGCAGCTTCGAAGCCAGCACCAAGCCCGTGATCGCGGCGATCAATGGCGTGTGCATGGGCGGCGGGACGGAAATTTCGCTGGGCTGCCATTACCGTGTTGCTGCACCCGGCGTGATGATCGGATTGCCCGAAGTAAAAATCGGCATCCTGCCCGGCGCGGGTGGCACCCAGCGTTTGCCGCGCGTGGCAGGCGTCGAGTTGGCGCTCAACATGATCGTCTCGGGTGATGCGGTGAAATCCGAAGTGCTCGCCAAAACCGGTGTCTTGGATAAATTGATCGAGGGTGATTTTCTTAGAGGAGCACTCGCGTTCGCCAAGGGTGTCATTGCCGATGGTGCAAAACTACCACGGGTGCGCGACATGAAAATCGACATGCCGAATGCACCGGCTTTTTTTGCCGAAGCACGTGCGAAGGTCGGTGCGGCCAGCAAACATTTCCCCGCGCCACTGAAATGCGTCGATGCGGTGGAGGCGGCGGTAATGCGCGACATCGACGATGGTCTCGCCTGCGAATTCCAATTGTTTTCGGAACTTGTGACGACGCCCGAATCGGCCGCGCTGCGGCACGCTTTTTTTGCCGAACGCGCCGCCTCAAAAACTCACGACGTGCCAACGAACACGCCAACGCGACCGATCAGAACCGTCGCCGTGATTGGTGCAGGCACCATGGGCGGCGGTATCAGCATGAATTTTCTCAATGCGGGTATCGCGGTGACGATGCTGGAAACAAGGCAGGACGCGCTTGACAGGGGTGTCGCCACCATTAGAAAAAATTACGCAAATTCGGTCAAGCGCGGCAAACTCACTCAGGAAAAAAGTAATCAGCGGCTCGTCTTGCTTTCGCCCACGCTTGATTACAACGACCTGACGGACGCCGATCTGGTCATCGAGGCGGTGTTTGAAGATATCGACGTAAAAGAAAAAGTATTTCGTCAATTGGATGGCGTGATGAAGCCCGGCGCGATTCTCGCCAGCAATACCTCAACGCTCGACCTGAACCGCATTGCCAGTTTCACCACGCGACCGCAGGACGTTGTCGGTTTGCATTTTTTCAGTCCGGCAAATGTGATGAAGCTGCTGGAAGTGGTTCGCGGCACCGCAACGTCAAAGGACGTGTTGGCGACCGTCATGCAGCTTGCGAAGAAAATAAAAAAGACGGCGGTGGTTTCCGGCGTCTGCGACGGCTTTATCGGCAACCGCATGATCGAGCAGTATTCGCGTCAGGCGATGTTCATGCTTGATGAAGGCGCGTCGGTCGTGCAGATTGACGCGGCGATTGAGACATTTGGCTTCGCCATGGGGCCGTTTCGCATGGGCGATCTGGCCGGCAATGACATTGGTTGGCACATTCGCCAGCGGCGCTACGTCGAGCGCCCTGAGATCGCGTATTCAAAAATCGGTGATCGCTTGTGCGAGTTGGGGCGCTTCGGCCAGAAAACCGGCGTGGGTTGGTACGACTATAAGCCCGGCGACCGAACCGCGTATCCGTCGGCTGTCGTCGATGAGGTGCTTAATACCTATCGCCTCACATTGGGGATCAAGCCGCGCAAAATAAGTGATGAAGAAATCTGCCAGCGTCTGGTCTATTCGCTGGTGAACGAAGGCGCGCATATTTTGCAGGAGGGCATCGCGCAGCGTGCTTCGGATATTGATATTATTTATTTGACCGGCTATGGTTTTCCGCTATGGCGCGGCGGGCCGATGCACTATGCAGAATCGCTAGGGCTCGCAAATGTTGTTGAGGCTATGAATCGGTTTGCAAAAAATCCGCACGCCGATCCTGCGTTTTGGACACCTGCGCCCGTGCTTGCTGAGTGCGCGAAAGTAGGCAAGAAATTCGATTCGAAATGAGCAAGATTGCCTCGCAGCGCGATCTCGAATTCCTGATCTATGAATGGCTGGATGCCGAATCGCTGACGGCACGTCCGCGCTACACCGACCATTCGCGCGAAACGTTTGATGCGGCAATTAAAACCAGTCGGCAAATTGCTACTGATCTGTTCGCCCCACACAACAAAAAAAGCGATGCCAATGAGCCCTTTGTCAACGCCGATGGCCGCGTGCAGCTCATCCCGGAAATCAAACACGCGGTTGATGCTTTCAGCGCCGCAGGCTTGATCGCAGCGGGACAGGATTTTGAGCTGGGCGGCATGCAGCTTCCATGCGTGATTGAGAAAGCCTGCATGGCGTGGTTCATGGGTGCAAATGTGGCGACGGCGGCATATCCTTTTCTCACTGCGGCCAACGCAAATTTGCTGCTGGCGCACGGCACCAAAGAGCAGATCGATACATTTGTGGCGCCGCTGCTGGGCGGCCGCTTTTTGGGCACGATGTGCCTGTCGGAGCCGCAGGCGGGATCGAGCTTGGCCGACATTAAAACCCGCGCAGAACCCGATGCCGATGGTGCTTACCGCCTCACCGGCAACAAGATGTGGATTTCCTGTGGCGAGCATGAACTGTCCGAAAACATCATTCATTTAGTGCTCGCGAAAATCCCTGGTGCGGACGGCAAATTGATCGCCGGCGTGAAAGGTATTTCACTTTTCATCGTGCCAAAGTTTTTGGTGAATGCAGATGGAAAATTGGGCGAACGCAACGATGTCGCGCTCGCCGGGCTGAATCACAAAATGGGTTATCGCGGCACCACCAATTGCCTGCTCAATTTTGGCGAAGGCAAATTCACGCCGCAGGGCAA
>JAYVXF010000122.1:0-6491 GCA_043793345.1 Betaproteobacteria bacterium
GGCGACCATCGCCCAAGGCGGTGGCAAAGTGCACCGCATCGAAGACTGGGGCCGCCGCCAGTTGACATACCCAATCCAGAAATTGTTCAAAGCGCATTACGTGCTGCTGAACATCGAAATTTCGCAAGTTACGCTCGACGAGCTCGAACACGCGTTCAAGTTCAACGACGCCGTTCTGCGCCATCTTACGGTCGTTAAACGCGCCGCTGAAACCGCGCCGTCACCGATGATGAAAGAAGAAAAAGCCAGATCGGTCGATCCGCGCGACGGCGTAAAAGAAGCGCCACGGGATAACCGTGACGCCGGCAGAGACGCACCGCGGGAAAACCGGGACGCGGCAAGAGATGCACCCAAGGAAGCTGCGAAAGAAGTTGCGGCCTCCGCTTAAATCATTTTGCAGCCTGGCTGGCACGTAGTTGGCAAAGAACCAGACCGTACTTGAAGGAAAAGTCGCATCGCGCGACACGCTCAGGACAACACCGGGCGGAGTCGCAACGCTGACTTTGATGCTGATCCACCAATCGACGCAACACGAAGCTAACGCCGACGTTGCTGTTGAAATAGAAATAAACGCCGTCGCGTTTGGTGAATTGGCAACAGAGATGAATAGCGTCAACGAGGGCGACAACATTTCCATCAAGGGTTTTTTAAGCCGCAAAAACCGTTTCAGCCCCATGCCGATATTGCACATAACCCAATTCAAATTTAGCCAGAGGTAATCATGCCCCGTCCAGCCCCCCGTAAAGGTGGAAAGTTCGACAAGAACAAGAAAGACCAACGTAACCCCAATCGCGGTTTGTTTCGTCGCAAGAAATTCTGCCGTTTCACCGCCGAAAAAGTTGTCGAAATCGATTACAAAGACATCGGCGTGCTGAAAGAATTTGTCAATGAAAACGGCAAGATCATTCCGGCGCGCATTACCGGTACTAAAGCGAAATATCAGCGCCAGTTGGATGTGGCGATCAAGCGCGCACGGTTCTTGGCCTTGATCCATTACACCGACCTCCACTAGACAGAGGCCAGGAGAAAATCATGCAAATTATTTTGATGGAAAAAGTAGTGAATCTCGGCGCACTCGGCGATGTGGTGAACGTGAAAAACGGCTACGCCCGCAATTACCTGATCCCCGAAGGCAAAGCCAAACGCGCCACCGAAGCGGCCAAGAAAGAGTTTGAAGTCAAGCGCGCGGATCTCGAAGCGAAAGCGACGGAGATCCATTCTGCTGCAGAAGCGCGCGCCGCAAAGCTCGAAGGCTACATGGTGCAAGTCACGCAAAAAGCTGGTGTCGACGGCCGCTTGTTTGGCTCGGTCACCAACAGCGATATCGCAGAGGCGTTGACCAAGCAGGGTTTCGAGATGAAAAAAGGCGAGGTGGTGATGCCGAACGGTCCATTAAAGACTATTGGCGATTTCCCGATTACCTTGAATCTGCACACCGATGTCAAGGCGCAGATCATTGTCTCAGTACTGGGCGACCACACCTGAGGAAGTTGGTTTTCGTTGCAAGCCGCCATCAATTGCCGGCCTGTCGCGTCACTCGTGCAAATTAAAAAACCGCTGTCTCGAAAGAGTCAGCGGTTTTTTTATCCACAATTTATACATGCGATATGCACGTCAATCGCACCGGATTATGCCTTGCGGTAGCATAGGCTGCGTGACAGAATCGCCGATCAAGTTTTGTCTCCTTTGTCTTCTATTACACCCGTTTTCAATCGCGCTGCCTCTAAAACGAAAAGACTGATACTCAATGGCTGCAAATTCCTCCGTCGTACCGCTGTATTCGCAGGAGTCGGGCGATCCGCAATTATCGGCATTGAAATTGCCGCCGCACTCGATTGAAGCGGAGCAATCGGTTCTCGGCGGGCTGCTGCTGAACAATGAGGCGTGGGATCGTATCGGCGATATCGTCAGCGATGAAGATTTTTACCGTGACGATCACCGCCGCATCTATCGGCACATCTCCAAGCTGATTGAAAATAATAAACCGGCTGATGTCCTCACGGTGGCCGAATCGCTGCAATTGGGCGGCGAGTTGCAGGGCATCGGCGGTATCAGTTATCTGCAAAGTCTTTCCGAAGGCACGCCGAGCGCCGCAAACATTCGTCTATACGCCGAGATCGTTCGCGAGCGCGCGATCACGCGGCGTCTTGCGCGCGTCGGCGAGGAAATTGCCGACGCGGCTTATGTGCCGAATGGCCGCGAAGCGCGCCAATTGCTCGACGAGGCCGAGAAAAAAATATTCGACATTGCCGAGATGGGCAGGAAACACGGACAGGGATTCATGTCGATGTCGGGTTTGCTGGCCGATGTGATGACGCGGCTGGACGAGCTCTCTAAAAATCCATCCTCGGTGACCGGCAAAGCAACCGGCTTTGTCGACCTCGACGAAATGACCTCTGGCATGCAGGATGGCGACCTCATCATCCTGGCAGGCCGCCCGAGTATGGGCAAGACCGCGATGGCGCTGAACATCGCCGAACACGTCGCGCTCGGCTTGGGTCTGCCGGTGCTGATCTATTCGATGGAGATGGGCGGCACACAGATCGCCGGGCGTTTTCTAAGTTCTATTTCAAAAGTGGATCAGCAGCGGTTGCGTACTGGTCGGCTTGAAGCGCGCGATTGGGATCGCTTAAATGTGGGCTTCGCCAAGCTCAACGACGCGCCGATCCATATCGACGAAACCCCCGCGCTTACCGCGCTCGACCTGCGCGCGCGCGCGCGCCGCATGTGGCGACAGTACATGGGGCTCGGTTTGATCGTGGTCGACTACCTGCAATTGATGTCTGCATCTACATCGGGTGAAAATCGCGCCACGGAGATTTCGGAAATATCGCGTTCGTTGAAAGCGCTGGCCAAGGAATTGAAAGTGCCCATCGTCGCGCTTTCGCAGTTGAATCGCTCGCTGGAGCAGCGCCCGAACAAACGCCCGGTGATGTCGGACTTGCGCGAGTCCGGCGCGATCGAGCAGGATGCCGATGTGATTTTATTTATCTATCGCGACGAGGTCTACAACCCCGAGAGCGCGGAAAAAGGTACGGCTGAAATCATTATCGGCAAGCAGCGTAACGGTCCGATTGGCACTATCCGGTTGACTTTTGTTGGTGCCAACACCAAGTTTGAGAATTACGCCGGAACGCAGGGAAATAGCCAAGGTTACTGAGCGCGGTTCGACGTTGCTTGTCGGGTGGCATAATCAGCCGCAGAAGAGATTCATCCACGGAAGAATGCCACTTTCATGACCCGTCCCATCCGCGCTGAAATTTCACTCGCAGCACTGCGCCACAATTACGCGCTCGCCAAGTCGAGCGCGCCGCACACAAAAATATTTGCCGTCGTTAAAGCCAATGCCTACGGTCATGGCTTCAAGCGCGTGGCGGCTGCTTTGCATGACGCGGACGGCTTCGCCACGCTGGAGCTTGATTCCGCGGTCCAGTTGCGCGATGCAAAAATCGAGTCGCCGATCCTGTTGCTCGAAGGATTTTTTAGTGAAAAAGAATTGCCCACTTATGTGCAGCAGCAACTCACATCGGTCGTGCACGATCTTGAGCAGGTCAAACAAATCACCAGCGCCAGTTTTACCAGGCCGCTCGATATTTTCCTGAAATTCAACACCGGCATGAACAGGCTGGGCCTGAAGGGGCCGCTTTCCGGCTACGCGATCAACATGGCTGCGTCGCATCGCAATATTGGCGCGGTGACACTGATGACGCATTTCGCGACCGCAGATGGCGCGCAAGGTGTGACCGAGCAGCTAAAACTTTTTGACAATATCGTCAAGGCCGCCAAGCCCGTCTTCGGCAAAAAGCCTTTCGCGCAGAGCGTAGCGAATTCAGCCGCGTTGCTGCGATTTCCCGAAACACACCGCGACTGGGCGCGTCCCGGCATCATGCTCTATGGCTCGTCCCCGTTTGCCGATAAGAGCGCCGAATCGCTAGGCCTAAGGCCGGTGATGGCGCTGCGCAGCGAGATCATTGGCGTGCAGGCGCTAGACGTTGGCGACAGCGTCGGTTACGGCGGCGTGTTCACCGCAAAAAAGAAAATGCGCGTCGGTGTGGTGGCGTGTGGCTATGCAGATGGCTACCCGCGCCATGCGCCGGGCAGCAACGAGCACGGCACGCCCGTCATCGTCAGTGGCAAGCGCACCCGCACCATTGGCCGCGTGTCGATGGATATGCTGGTGGTTGATCTCACCGATTTGCCGCACGTACACCTTGGCGCGCCGGTGACGCTGTGGGGCGAAGGTCTGCCGGCAGATGAAGTCGCGCATGCGGCTGGCACCGTCGCATACGAGCTGTTCTGCGCCATTGCGCCGCGGGTGCGGATGGTGGACGTGGACTAATGGCGAAAATTTCCGTTAATCGTCGCAAACCTGAGAAAGCACCACCGAACCCCACACCTAAAAGCCTGTTGATTGCACTACAGGCGCAGTACTCGACGCGGTTCCACATGTTCCTGATCGTCGCGGCGAGCATATCGGTGGCCGTGCTGACGACGCGCCTGTTGCTCCATGTGGGCGTCACCGCAATGTGGGTACGCTACGCGGTTGCGCTGCTGCTTGCGTACGGCACGTTTTTCATCGGCGTTTGGGTTTGGTTGCAGCTATCTCAATACGGCAGGTATCTGCGCGCAGACTGGGGACGACGAAACAATTGGACGCCCGACGGCGGGCTTGACGTCATCCCCAATCTCGGAATCGGCGGCGGCTCAGCCAATGTGGTTGGCGCACCGTTGCAAGGCGGCGGCACGTTCGATGGTGGAGGCGCTACAGGTAGTTGGGAAGTGCCGTCCGATACGTCTGTCTCGGTCGATATGCCTGGAAGCGGGCTGCTCGATGGCAAGGGTAGCTTGGGCGATCTTGGCGACGTTGGTGACGGGAAAGGATTCCTGGTCGTCATCGCCGGCATCCTCATCGCAACGATGCTTTTTGGCATATTCGGCGCGACTGCCTACGTGATCTATCAGGCACCGGCGATTCTTGCAGAAGTGGTCTTTGAAGTGCTGCTCGGTTCGCCGCTGGCAAGAGGTGCAAAGGCGCTGGACTCGGCGAATTGGGCAGCAACGCTGCTGAAAAAAACCTGGAAGCCATTCGCGCTGATGGCAAGTGCTGCAATGATGTTTGCGCTGTTCTGCAAAATCGCTTTTCCGACCGTAACGACGGCGGGGCAGCTATTACAAATGATCTTGAGATGATGTCGAAGTAACCGCACGGAATATTTTACTGCCACTTGCATTCTACACATTGTCATGTGTAGAATAAGGCTGTAATTATATCCAGTTAAATATTCATTCTTTCTGCTGAGGTCCACGTGTCTACCAATCTCGCTCTTGATGATGGATTGATTGAATCCGCCAAATCGCTAGGTAATCACCGCTCTAAAAAAGAGACTGTTACGGTTGCCCTGCAAGAATACATTCAGCGGTTGCAGCAGCGCAAAGCGGTAGCCGCCTTCGGCACCATTGATTACGATCCCAAGTACGACTACAAGCTTCATCGCAAGTCAAAGTGAAAGTGCTGATTGACACAACGGTTTGGTCGCTGGCATTTCGCCGCAATCATCCGGATGCTGCTCCAGAAGTTGCGGAACTTCATACATTGATTGACCAATTCTCCGCCGCAATTATTGGTCCGGTTCGTCAGGAAGTATTGTCTGGAATTTCAAGTGAGACGCAATTCGAGACACTTCGCGATGTGCTGAACGGGTTCGCGGACGAACGCCTTGAAACGCGCGATTTTGAATTGGCAGCCCGCTTCTTTAATCAGTGTCGGTCACGCGGTGTACAGGGTACTCACACCGACTTTCTGATATGCGCTGTCGCATTTGCGCGTGACATGCCCATATTCACAACCGACAAGGACTTCATCGCCTATTCACGCGTTGTGCCCATTCGCCTTCATCAAGCGAGTCACGCGTAATGGCAAAACCAAAAACCCTCTACTCCTGCACCGAATGCGGCGGCCAAAGTCCGAAGTGGCAAGGCCAATGCCCGCACTGCAACGCCTGGAACACGCTCGTCGAAGGTGTGGCCGAAACGGCCAGCGCCAATCGCTACTCCACACTCGCCGGTGTGAATGCCGAACGCGGCAAGGTGCAATCGCTATCGAAAGTTCGCGCTGAAAATGTGCCGCGCCGCGCCACCGGCATCGGCGAATTTGATCGCGTACTCGGCGGCGGGCTGGTCGATGGCGGTGTCGTGTTGATTGGTGGCGATCCTGGCATCGGCAAATCGACGCTGCTGTTGCAGGCGCTCTCTGCGGTCTCTGGCGGTGCGTCGGTGCTCTACGTGAGCGGCGAAGAATCTCCACAGCAAATCGCCATGCGCGCCAAACGCCTCTCGCTCGATACGCACGATGTGAAGCTGCTGGCCGAAATAGAGTTGGAAAAAATCCTCGCTACGCTCATCGCGGAGAAACCGCAAGTCGCCGTCATCGATTCGATCCAGACCGTCTATTCTGCCGCGCTCACCTCCGCACCCGGCTCGGTCGCGCAGGT
>JAYVXF010000123.1:0-19290 GCA_043793345.1 Betaproteobacteria bacterium
TGCCTAGCCCGGTTCCGTACCATACGTTTTCAACACCACCGGTGCTGAAATAAGCGACGCGACGATGAGCGAAAAAGTCATCGATCCGTCTCAAGCCCGCGTCAGCCGTCGTAAGTCGATAACGTTGGTGCTATTGCTGCTGTGGGTCGCAGCGATATTTATATATTCGATACTGAAATTTGCCAAGGTGTTTAGTTGAACCAAACTGTGGACTCAGCTTCCCAAGCGGAAATCCGCGAAAACAATCGCGTAACTCTCTGGAAGCTGCTGATGGTGGTGCCGGTGATGCTGGTGTTTTGTGCGTCAATGGTGCCGCTTTATCGGCAGATTTGTAGCGTGCTGGGGATAACTGCGACGCGAACGATTGTCCAGAACACGCAGGTGGATACCAGCCGCTTTGTAAAAGTAGAGTTTGTGGCTAATTTGAACAAGAATTTTGCATGGAAGTTCGAGCCGGTCGAGAAGCTCGTTGAAATCCATCCCGGCACCGTGGCAACGGTCAATTACCGCGTGACCAATACGCTGTCCTACGCAACGACTGGTCGCGCCGTGCCGAGCTTCGCTCCACTAGAGGCAGGGCTGTTTTTCAACAAAGTAGAGTGTTTTTGTTTTAGCAATCAGACATTGCAGGCTGGCGAAACGCGCGATATGCCGGTCACTTTCTTCGTCGATCCAAAAGTACCGAAAGATCTTGCCGCCATCGCGTTGTCGTATACGTTTTTTAACGTGACGGATGAAGGCAATAAAACATAATGTGGAACATCTTCAAAGCCGTCTGATGTGGAACACGTTCAAAGCCGTGTTATGGGGCTTTCTCGGCATCCGAAGTAGCAAGGGCTACGAGAACGACCAGCAAAAGTTGAAAGTGCAGCATGTCATCGCGGTTGGTGTTTTTTGTGCCCTGGTGGTTGTGGTGAGTTTAGTTTTTTTGGTTCGAATGCTCACCGCCAGATAATATATTTCAGCTAATTAAAGTTCTAAGGGAGTTTTAGCATGAGTGCAACAACTGGCGGCTACTATTTTGCCCCACCGTCGAAGTGGCCTGTGGTCGGCTCTATCGCGCTGTTTTTCTTCATGTCGGGACTTGCGATGTGGATGAACAATATTCAGCCGTGGGGTTACACGTCGATCGCAGTCGGCTTCAGTATTTTGATCTACATGTTGTTTGGCTGGTTTGGCATCGTTATCCACGAGAGCGAGTCTGGCCTGTACAACAAGCAAATGGACACCTCGTATCGCTGGAGCATGAGCTGGTTTATTTTTTCCGAGGTGATGTTTTTTTCTGCGTTCTTCGGCGCGCTGTTCTACGCGCGGATATTTTCCGTGCCGTGGCTCGGCGATTTCGACAACGCCTTGATCTGGCAAGGCTATGAGGCCAAGTGGCCGACGATGGGGCCCTATCTGGATCCCAACCCGGCATTCCAGTTTTCGCCAATGAGTGCGTGGGGCCTGCCTGCTATTAACACCGCGCTATTGCTTAGCTCAGGCGTGACCGTCACGTGGGCGCATCACGCGATGATCGCCAACAATCGCAAACAATTGATCCTGGGTCTATTCCTGACGATTATGCTGGGGGTGATATTTTTGGGTGTCCAAGCGTACGAATATTCGCATGCGTATTCCGCGCTCAATTTGAAACTTACGTCTGGCGTATTTGGTTCAACTTTTTTCATGCTCACCGGTTTTCACGGCTTCCACGTAACGCTGGGTGCGGTCATGCTAACGGTGATTCTCGTCCGTTGCATCAAAGGCCACTTCACGCCTGAGCATCACTTTGGTTTTGAGGCGGTTGCATGGTACTGGCACTTCGTTGACGTCGTGTGGCTGGGCTTGTTTGTTTTCGTTTATTGGCTCGCTTAGACGAAAAATCCGCGAAATAATCGGCTAAAAAAAGCCGCACACTGTGCGGCTTTTTTTGTGTGGCGACTCAGGCGTTCACGCGTCTATCGTTGCGGTATCCAGCCGAAATAATAACTGCCAATCAGGATCAGGAAAATCACGACCGAGAGCACGATCCTGAACGTCAGCGCCGTCACCATGCGCCGCGAGTTGCCTTTATCGCGATACATGAAAAACAGCGCGCTGAAGAGACTGACGAGTACCAATAACAGCAACACCACGACTAAAATTTTCATTATTTTCTGGTGCCCATCTCGAATCATTCGCGCCGCATATTGTCCAACAAATATTGTAGCGTAACCACACGCTTTCATTCCACCGCTTGCTGAAACAACAAATGCTGTTTCGATTTTCTGAAATCCGATTTGCGCCTACTCTGGTGCCAACATTGGCGGCGCTTTCTGCGCTTTGCCTGCTGTTATATCTTGGCCACTGGCAGCAGGGGCGGGCTGCCGAGAAGAGAGACTTGCAAACGCAATTTGAAAATCGGGTCGCGGCAATGCCGGTCGTACTGGGTGACGAGATTCGCGATCCGCTCGCGTTGCGATATTCGCGTGCAAGTGCGCGCGGCGAATGGTTGGCGAGTGAGCAGTTTTTTATCGACAACAAATTCGATCATGACGCGGTCGGCTATCACGTGATCGCACCGTTGAAAATCGTGGGAACGAATCGTTACGTGCTCATCAATCGCGGCTGGGTAGCGCGCGCCGCCAGCTATCCCACACCGCCGTCAATTCCCGTGCCGTCCGGGCTGGTGAATGTCGATGGCGTTGTGACGCTACCGAGCACGCGCTTCCTTGAGCTCAATGCGGCAACAACGCAGGGTAACGTGTGGCAAAACCTCACCACCGAGCGCTACCGTGCAGCGAGCGGTCGTGATGTATTGCCGCTGGTATTGCTGGCCAATACTGCCACTGCACCGTTGAGACCGGTCACAGAGCAGCCCAACGCGCGCGCCGAAAAGCATGTCGAATACATGCTGACCTGGTATTCACTGGCAGCAACCGTGGTCGCGTTGTGGGTTGGTCTGAATTTGCAACGTGAGCGCGCACTAAAGCACGCGCCACCGATCAATGAAGGGAAAAACCGATGAGGCCACGTACCAAACTCGCGTTGATGTTTGCATTGTTTGCGCTGCCAACACTGGCCTCGTTCACCGCGTTTTATTTTTTCCCGCCGACCAAAACGAGTAACTATGGTGAGCTTATTTCGCCGGTCATCAATCTTCCACAGGCAGCGCTTGGTATCAAAGATGGCACCGACGCTGCGGCAAGCGCGCGCGAGCAGGGGCTGCGTGGTAAGTGGTTGCTTGTTACCCGTGACAGCGGCGCATGCGACGCAGCGTGCGAGCAGAAACTTTTCGCGATGCGTCAATCGCGGTTGATTGTAGGGCGGGAAATGGATCGCGTCGTGCGCGTCGTGCTGATCGATGACGACACCAAGCCGTCCGACGAGTTGATAAAGCGCTATGAAGGCACGGCGTGGGTGTCGGCAAAATCATTGCCGTGGCTCGCCAAATTTCCGGTTCCGCCGCAGGACACCAGCAACGGCCGGGCATTTTTTTATGCGGTTGATCCAATGGGTAATATTTTTATACGCTACGGCGCAGATGGCGATGCGAAACTGATTGCCAAGGATCTGCAACGGGTGCTGAAGGCATCCCAGATCGGCTAAACGCAGCTCAAGTCACCAGACAAAATGAAAATGAATTCTTTCGAACAAGGCGTGATCGGCGCGATGACGATTGCGATCATCCTCGCGGCTTTTCTATTGGTCAAACGGGATGCGGTGCGCTTCCGCAAACTCGTTGGGGTGACGATGGCACTTACGTTCGTGTTGGTCATCCTCGGCGCGTTTGTGAGGCTCTCTGATGCGGGGCTGGGTTGCCCCGATTGGCCGGGTTGTTATGGCAATCTGACACCACATCTCTCGGTTAATGACATCCGTGCGGCAGAAGCGATGCAGCCCGGCGGGCCGGTGTCGATGGCAAAAGCATGGAAAGAAATGGTCCATCGGTATCTGGCGATGTTTGTCGGCGCGCTGATTGCAGCAATCATGTTCGCTGCGTGGCGCAATCGGCATTCCTGGCGTCAATCGCCGACGCTTGCCACTGTCATCGGCGGCGCGGTGATTTTTCAGGCGGCTCTCGGCGCATGGACGGTGACGATGTTGTTGAAGCCGGCCATCGTCACGTCGCATTTGTTGGGTGGCGTCACCATTCTCTCATTGCTCGCCTGGCTGCACTGGCGACAAGCTGCGCGCCAAACGAGCGTCCCAGGTTGGGCAAACGGTATAATCGCCAGCAACGGCGTGCGGATGTTTGCACTGCTGGCCTTGGCGACTTTATTTGCACAGATTGCGCTGGGTGGTTGGGTTAGTACCAACTACGCTGCTTTGGCCTGTGCTGATTTGCCGCTGTGTTCGGGCAAGCTCGTACCGGCGATGGATTTTGCGAATGCCTTCCATATTGTTCGTCCCTTGGGGTTTGGCCCGGATGGCGAATTGCTGACCATTGAAGCCTTGCGCGCGATCCATTGGTCGCATCGTGTCGGCGCGGTGATCGCAGTATTGGTAGTCGGCGGCTTTGCATTGGCGTTGCTTAAAATCGCATCAGGCAGGAAAGCGGCGAAAATGTTGATTGCGCTACTCACCGCGCAAGTGTTGCTCGGTTTGTCGAATGTGTGGTTTAGTTTGCCGCTGCTTGTTTCGGTTGCACATAACGGTGTCGCAGCGCTGTTGTTTACGCTTTTGTTGTTGATCAATTTACGTTTGCACCATCACCGAACTTGAATCCTGAAATGTCCCAACAGATCGCCACCCACCCGCAGCCAAACGTGCTGGCTCAATTTCTTCAATTGACCAAGCCACGCGTCAACTCGCTTATCGTGTTCACGGCAATCATCGGCATGATGCTGGCCTACCCGGTGGGCATTGCGTGGGATGTGCCACTGATGCTGACCAGCACGGTCGGTATCGCGCTGGTGGCGGGTGCGGCTGCGGCATTCAACTGTCTGGTCGAGCAGCAGATTGACCAGAAAATGGCGCGCACTCGCGCACGACCGACCGTGACGGGCTCTATCACGAGCTGGCAGATTTTACTGCTCGCGGGCATAGTCGGTGGTGCCGGATTGATCGTGTTGTATCGCTATGTGAACCCGCTCACCATGTGGCTCACGCTCGCTACTTTCGTTGGCTACGCGGTCATCTACACAGTGATCTTAAAGCCCGCGACACCGCAGAATATCGTTATCGGCGGCGCATCCGGCGCGATGCCGCCAGTGCTCGGCTGGGCTGCGGTCGCGGGCGTGGTGGACCCCAATGCGCTGCTGCTTTTTCTGATCATTTTTGCGTGGACGCCACCGCATTTCTGGGCGCTGGCTTTGTACCGTAAAAATGAATACGCCAAAGCAGGCGTGCCGATGCTGCCCGTGACGCATGGTGATGCCTTCACCAAACTGCATCTGTTGCTCTACACCTTATTGCTGTCGGCTGCGACCCTGTTGCCGTTTGCGGTCGGCATGGCGAGCTGGATTTATCTGCTGTCTGCGGTCGTGCTGAACGGATTTTTCCTGTTCTATGCAGTCAAGCTTTTGCGACATTACAGCGACGCGCTTGCCAGGCGCACGTTTTCGTTTTCGATTTTATATTTGTCGCTGCTGTTTGCCGCGCTGCTCATCGACCACTACGCGCCGCTGGTGCTTCGATAGCCATGCGCATCGCCTGCGCCGCGATTTGCGCATTTTTTCTGACACTCGTCGGTTGCGAAAATAAACCCGTTTTCAATGCGCTCGATATCACCGGCATTCAGGGTTACGGCAATGATTTTCGACTGACCGATCACAATGGTCGCCCGCGCACCATGGCCGATTTTCGCGGCAAGGTGGTGGTGATTTTTTTTGGCTACACGCAGTGCCCGGATGTTTGTCCCACCACGCTCTCGGAAATGCGGCAGGTGATGCAAATGCTGGGCAAGGATGCGGACAGGCTACAGGTGCTATTCGTCACCGTTGATCCGGCGCGGGACACTCAGCAATTGCTGTCGACCTACGTGCCGTCTTTCAATCCGACGTTTCTCGGCCTGTATGGTGACAGTGCTGCGACCGAAAAAGTGGCGAAGGATTTCAAGATTATTTATCGACTGTCGCCGGGCAAGACCGCGGAGAGTTACACGGTCGATCACACCGCCGCGTCGCTGGTTTTTGATCCGCAGGGACGGCTGCGTTTATTCATCAATTACGGCTTGAGCGCGGATAAAATCACGCCCGACATTAAAAAATTACTTTAAGGAACATACGATGAACATTCAACGATTCCACGTTGGCGCACGGCTTTCTGAAATGGCGATTCACAATGGCACCGTTTATCTGGCGGGCCAGGTTGCCGCCGATACTTCGCAAGACATCACGGGACAGACGACGCAAGTACTCGGCAGTATCGACAAGTTGTTAGCTGAAGCTGGTAGCGACAAAACAAAGATTTTATCGACGACAATTTACATCACCGATATGGCGGATTTCCCCGCGATGAACGCGGTATGGGATGCCTGGGTGGTCGCCGGCGCGACCCCACCTCGGGCGACAGTAAAGGCCGAGCTCGCCAAGCCCGCGTACAAGGTGGAAATTCAGGTCATCGCTGCGACAAATTGATTGGATGGTTACCGCGCGACCGCGTGCGACACACCCGCCTGACCCACGATCGACGCTGTCGCCACCAATTCGTCAAATAGCGCCATCGAGGCCTTGCCCGAAACGCAATAGGGATCAAGCGTGGCGCACTCCGAATATTTGAGCAGCAGCGATGGGTTGATGCGCTCAAGGTTCACCACGCCCATCGACCAGCCGGCGAATTTTCTTTCGCTGATTTCCTCGTACGAAAGAATCACCACGTCCTTGTGGCGCGGATCTGCGGCGATGTGGTTGTACAAGGCGTTGACTTGCATGCGCCCGCCCTCCAGCGCCTGCAAAAAAATTCTCCCGCTCGAACAAAGCACACCGGTGATGCCGTTTCCCGGGTTGTGGGCTTTCGATTGCGACAGGATTTTCAGCAGTTCATCCTGTGAAACATTGTCGCCCGCCCGGCTTGCATACAGCATACGCACCAGCATGATGTTCTCCGATTCCTGGATTGGATTTAAATATTTTTTTTGCTCAGCAGCGAGAGAAATTCTCGCCGCAGATTCGGGTCTTTGAGAAACGAGCCACGCATCACGCTGTTGGTCATGCGCGAATCGGCATCTTTCACGCCGCGCCAATGCATGCAAAAGTGGTCGGCTTCGATCACGATCGCCAGACCATCCGGTTTGACTTTGTCTTGCAGGATGGCCGCCAGATGCGCGACGGCTTCCTCCTGAATCTGTGGCCGGCTCATCACCCAGTCGCAAATGCGCACGTATTTGGATAGACCGATCAGATTGGAATGTCCGTTCGGCATGATGCCGATCCACACCTTGCCGATGATCGGACATAGGTGATGCGAGCATGCGCTACGCACGGTTATTGGCCCGACGATCATGAGCTCATTCAAATGCTCGACGTTGGGAAACTCTGTCACTGGCGGCATCGGCTCGTAGCGACCTTTGAATACCTCGGTCAAATACATTTTCGCCACGCGCCGGGCAGTCTCCTGCGTGTTGTGGTCGCTCTCGGTATCGATCACCAGGCTTTTCAATACTTCCGCCATCTTCGCTTCGACCTCGGCTTTTAACTCGCCGATTTCGCCGTCCTTGATGAACGCCGAAATATTGTCGTTCGCGTTGTAGCGATGATTGGCAAGATCGAGGCGCGAACGAATGCGTTGCGATACGGGCAAGGTCGAATCCTCGTCGTCGCTACTGTCGCTACGAAATAGCAGCGTAGGCTTGGTCGTTGACATGGTGAAATCCTAAGGGGAATTGCATGATTGTTGTCTTTGCTTCTATTGCTTGAACAGCAGCTAATCTGGAATTGGAACCCATCGAAAGAAAATAGTTTAATCGGCAACCGCCGAATGCGCCACAAAAAAAGGGCCGCGCATGAGGCGCAGCCCTTTATTGGCGGCATGAAAATTTATCGTATTGCGTCGTACGCGCCCAACGCGGATTTCATTTTCTGCATCGCCTTGGCCTCAATCTGGCGAATGCGCTCGGCGGAGACGCCAAACTCAGCGGCCAACTCGTGCAGTGTTTTTTCTTTTCCTTCGCCTTCCTGCACCAGCCAGCGCGATTTGATAATTTCGCGACTACGCTCGTCCAGGCTCGCCAGCGCGGCACTCAACCCGTCGGACGCGGCTTTTTCTTTTTGCATCGTTGCCAATTTTTCAGGTGGCTCCATCGTTGCGTCCTGCAAATACGCGATCGGGCTTACCCACGTGCTGTCCTCGTCATCGTTGGCAGGCTCCAATGAAATTTCCTGCCCTGTGAGACGTTTTTCCATCTCGGATACGTCGGTTTCTTTCACGTTCAGTTGGCGCGCGACTTCCTTTACCTCGGTCGGCGAAAGCGTGCCGAAATTCGGTTTCATGCTGCGAAGATTAAAAAATAATTTACGCTGCGCTTTGGTTGTCGCGACCTTGACGATGCGCCAGTTTTTCAGAATGTACTCGTGGATCTCAGCCTTGATCCAATGCACCGCAAACGACACCAAACGCACGCCGCGATCCGCGTCAAACCGCTTCACCGCTTTCATCAAGCCAATGTTGCCCTCCTGAATCAGATCCGCGTGCGCCAGACCGTAGCCGTTGTATTTACGGGCAATCGATACCACTAGCCGCAGATGCGACATCACCATCTCGGACGCAGCCGCCAGATCACCGCTGGTTTTCAGCGCCATGCCGAGCTCATGCTCGCGCTCGGGCGTAAGCATCGGCACGCGATTCACGGCAGAAATGTAGTTTTCAATGCTACCGACGGACAGCGCCGGCAAATTCATCGTAGCAGTAGACACGCGACCTCCACTATTCCCGAACATACGGGCTGGGTTAATTTTAGCACTCCTGTACGTAGAGTGCTAACGTCGCAATAGGTTCAAATCGACGCTTTCGGCGGTGGCAAATTTACTGAACGCGCTGGTTAACACTTTGACTAAAAAAGGATTTTTATTGTTTCTGTCAGCGTTGCAGCGCACATAAAGCAACGCAAAAAACATAGAACGCCAATCGGCGCGGTGTTTCGAGCATTTTCGACCTGCAAGGCGCGCCAGTGCTTGCAGACGGTCTGACTAGCGGGATCGCAGAACTCAATAATGGCGCGGCTTCCAGTCAATAAACGGCTGGAAATGCGCGCCAACGCTAGACATTATGTCTTTTTTGCGGCGCGCCGCTTCGGTTTGACGGACTCAGCCGGCAGCAGACTGGTGACCTTCTGATAAAGCTCGAACAGAAAGGCGACGCGCTCGGCATCGTTCTTGAATGTTCGTTTTCCATATGCCGCATCGACAGCGGCATCGAGCTTTTGATGCGCCTTCACCAGCACTGGTGGCATGGTGAGTGGGTCGTAGAGATCGGCAAGACTGCTACTCCCCTTGGCACTTGCGCTCTCGCCTTTACTCCCTCTCCCCCCGGGAGAGGGTTGGGGTGAGGGCGAAGGCAGCATAAATTCCGCACGCGCATCAAGCACAGCTTGGGCAGCGGATTCGATTTTTTGTTTTTGGGTGGCGGTGGGGGAATCTGGCCAAGGGAAGTTGTTGTAGACGATGTAGATCGAATACTGGTAGTCGCTTTTCAGTCTCCCGCATGTGTAACGTGTCCACGCCATGTGCATCGTTGACGAGAGCACACCGAAATCGAAAAGCTGTGCGTCCGCTGCAATGCGAAGCTTGTTGCTCGCCAAAACGCTTGGCTCAAGAAAGCCAAACGGGATGAATGGCCTGCGCTCGGACGAGACTTCCGGGATCACCATGAATGGTTTGTCCGGCATGAATTCAACATGGAATCTCGTTGGCGTTTCCGCAAGCTTGCGCGTTGACGGGCTCTTGCTCGCGAGTCGTGATGTCTTCACGGCCTGCACGCGATTCATCGCCTCCGGCATTGCGCGCAACTCGGCGGGCGTGCAGTCGCCCAGCCACAAACACCAGCGCTCGATATTGTTGATGAACTCTGCCGCACCAAGCCAACGCCGAAAATACTTCTTAGCTTGCGGCTCGCGTTTGACAAACGCATCTTTTTCATCGCGCGTGAAAAGATAGTTGCCGTCGTCGATTGGTTTATTGCCAATGCCAATTTCCGGCACCGCGCAAATTGGCGACGATCTGCGTGGAAGCACGACATCAGGCGCATCGACAAGATAAGGATTGATGTTGTTCGCGGCTACCGCATGCGGCTTGCCACGAATGTCGTCGTATTCAAAAATGGTTTTGTTCGGCACATCGCCCAGACCGAAGCCGATGATGACGCAATGCACGGCGGCTTTGCCGCGTGCTTCATTGCTCCATGCGAAGGTGCGGTGCGCGAAGTGAATCTTGATGCCTTGTGCGAGCAGCCATCCCCACAGCACGCCGACTTGCTCGCCCTGGGTGATGGAGTTGGTGGAGACGAAGGCGCAGCGCGTTTGGCTTGCGCTTTTCCCCTCATCCGGCCTGTCGGCCACCTTCTCCCTGGGGGAGAAGGGATTCATTTGAGAGGGTCGCAAGTAGCGCGCGGCTTTGACGTACCAGGCGCAAACAAAATCGAGCAGGCCTGCGTTGTCCATGCCCGTGAACACGCGCGCTACATCCTGGCGTTGTTCGTCGTTCATGAACTTCGCGCCCACAAACGGCGGATTGCCCATCACAAAACTGCACCGCTCTGGCGGCAGCACGCTTGCCCAATCGACGGTGAGTGCATTGTCATTCACCACATGCGGTGAAGATTTCAACGGAATGCGCGTGAAGTACATGCCGAATTCTTCACCGACTTTCACGTTCATCTGGTGGTCGATCAGCCACATCGCTACTTGCGCAATCTGCGCGGGGAATTCTTCGATCTCGATGCCGTAGAACTGATCGACATCGACGCTCACGAGATTCATGATTGAAACAAGTCGTTGGCCGGATTTGCGCTCCATATCGAGCGACGCACGCAGGACTTCCAATTCCAGCAGTCGCAATTCGCGGTAGGTGATCACAAGAAAATTTCCGCAGCCGCAGGCGGGATCGAAGAATGTCAGCTCGCGCAGACGCTTGTGAAACTCGAACAGTTTGTTCTTGTTGCTTTTTACCTTCGCGAATTCGGCCCACAGTTCATCGAGAAACAGCGGCTTGATGAGCTTCAGAATATTTTCTTCGGACGTGTAATGCGCACCAAGGTTGCGGCGCGCTTTTTCATCCATGATGCTTTGGAACAACGCGCCAAAGATCGCGGGTGAGATCGCGCCCCAGTCGAGCGCACAGCAATCGAGCAGGGTCTCGCGCATCCTGGCGTCGAAGCTCGCCATCGGCAGCGTTTCTTCGAACAGCTTGCCGTTCACGTAAGGGAAAGCGCGCAGTTGATCGTCGAGCGTGTTCGCGCGTTTGTCATCCGGTGTATTGAGCACCTGAAATAATTGTGCGAGCTGCGAGCCGAGGTCGGTGCCATCAACAGTCGTGCGCTCATCCACCCATGCGCGGAACGCCTGCGCGGGCAGGAAGATGCCGGTGTCGTCGGCGAACAGGCAAAACAGCACACGCACCAGCAGCAGCTCCAGTGGATGGCCAGTGAAGCCAGAGGCCTTGAGCTGGTCGTGCAGTTTGCCCATTTGCAGGGCTGCTTTGATGTTGACGGGGTCCTGCGGCTTGATCTCGACCGCTTTGTAGCCAGCGATAAAACCGAAGCGCTTGATGTGCTTGTGCAGGTCGGCCAGCTTGAAATGGATTTCTGCGTTGCTGTCTTCGACCGCTTCCAGATCGAACAAACGAAAGCGCGCGAAATCGGAAACGAGGATGTAGCGCGGCAGATCGCGCTCAGTGATGCCGTCGAAATAATCAGTCGCTTGTTTGAACGCGCGATCCAGATCCTGGTCGGCACTCTTGTGCTCGATCAGCAGCACGCCTTTCCAGAACGCATCGATACGGCCACGCTTGATTTTCTCGCCGACGCGCGAGAGCTTGACCTGACGCTCAAATATCGCGACGCGGCGGCGGTCAATACCGAAGACGGCGAAAAAATCGTTCCAGAAACTTTGCGCTTCGGCGCGCTCTGAGGATTCGTCTTCCCATTTTTTTGAGAAGGAAACCGCGCGGGTTTTTATTTCGTTCCAGGAGAGGGGCATCGCTTGCAGACGTTATGTTTTTTGCATTATGCGCGATAGGATGCCGCTTTCGGCATTTCTACAAAAGAACCTCGCTGCGCCATAAACACTCTAGTACTGGCGAGGCTTGTGGCGAACAAATGCCCGTAAAGCCGCACCAATGCTAGAGTTTTGCGAAAATATGCAGGCTACCGACCCGACACCCGCCGCAAATACATCCACACCGATAAAAACGCACCGAGCCATCCCAGCAGCGCGGAAATGAAGATGACCGAGAGCGATTGCGGCAACGTCGGCGCTTGCAGGGAAAAATCGCTGCCATAGGACGCCGTCAGCGCACGCACCTCGGCACCCGCCCACCAAATGAAGACAATCACCGCAAGCGCTGCGACGAGGCCTGCCAGCAGGCCTTGAATCGCGCCGAAATAGAGGAAGGGGCGGCGGATGAAACGGCGGGTGGCACCGATCAGGCGGCTGACTTCGATTTCGTCTTTCTGCGTGAGAATTTGCAGCCGGATGGTGTTGCCGGTGACGATGACAACGGCGGCGGCGAGCAATATTCCGAGCAGCAAAACGATGCGTTCAGCGAAGGTAGCAAAGCGTTTCAGTTTTTGCGCCCACTCGAAATCCATCGCGATGGTTTCCACTTTTGGTAGCGCGCCAATGTCTTTTCTTAATTCGGCGAGCGCTGCAGGGTCACTGGTCTTGGGGCGAATCGAAAATGCGTGCGGCAATGGATTGGTTTCCAGGCTCGCGAGCAAATCGGCGAGATTGGCGACGCGTTGCATTTCCTTCAGTGCCACCTCACGTGAAATAAACGTCACGCGCGCGACGTTGGCGAACGATTTTAATTTGCGTTCGAGCTCGCGCGTTTCCGCCTCGCTCGCGGTCAGCGAAATGTAGACGTTCACGTTCGGCTCGGTATTGACGCGGCTGGCCGCGGCGGACACATTGGCGAACGCAACATATAAGCCCAGCGGCAGCGTGATGGCGATGCCGATCACGAGTACAGAAAGCAGCGTGACGGTCGGCTGCGCGATCAAGCGGCGCAGCGCGCGTCCACACGCCTGACCATGCGAAATCAGCCACGCTTTCATGCCGTCAACTTTCCCGCTTCGAGCACGATGCGGCGGCAGTTGAGGCGCGCGAGGCCGACTTCGTCATGCGTTGCCAGCAGCACCGTCACGCCAACCTGATTGAATGATTTGAACAAGTCGATGATCGTTTCGGCGTACGCCTGATCGAGGTTGCCGGTGGGCTCATCCGCAATCAGTGTCGCCGGGCGATTGACGATGGCGCGCGCAATGCAAAGGCGCTGCTGTTCGCCGCCGGAGAGCGTGATCGGGTCGGCTTTTTCGCGATTCAAGAGACCCACTTTGTCGAGTGCGGCGCGCACCCGTTTACCGGTTTCAAGGTGCGAAAACGCCGCAATCGACAACGGCAGCGCGACATTTTCAAACACATTGCGGTCAAACAATAATTTGTGATCCTGAAACACGAGACCCAAATTCCTGCGCATCACCGCGAGCCCGGCTTCTTTCAATTGACTCACGTTTTGATTGTTCACCAGCACGCTGCCTTGGGACGCGAGCTCGATGCCTGCGGCCAAGCGCAGCAGCGTGGATTTACCCGCGCCCGAATGGCCGGTCACCGCAACGATTTCGCCTTTTTCAATGGTGAGCGAAACACCTTTCAGCGCTTCGAAGCCGTTAGGATAACGTTTGACGGTATTGGAAAAAGAAATCATTGGTGTGCGGACGGGTTAGCGGAACAGCGCGTTGACAAATTCTTTTGCATTGAATGGCCGCAGATCGTCGATGCTCTCGCCGACGCCGATGAAGCGCACCGGAATCGGCGCGACCGGTTTGGCCACCGCGAGTGCGGCGATCATGCCGCCCTTGGCGGTGCCGTCAAGCTTGGTGACGACCAAGCCCGTGAGCTGCAACGCGTCGTCGAATGCCTTCACTTGGCTCAACGCATTCTGGCCCGTATTGGCATCGAGCACCAACAACGATTCGTGCGGTGCGGTGGCGTCCGCCTTGCCGATGACGCGTTTCACTTTTCTGATTTCCTCCATCAGGTGAAGCTGCGTCGGCAATCGTCCAGCGGTATCGGCGAGCAGGATATCAATACCGCGCGCTTTGGCGGATTGGATCGCGTCAAAAATAACGGCGGCCGCGTCACCGCCTTCCTGCGCCACGACGGTCACGTTGTTGCGCTCGCCCCACGCCACCAATTGCTCGCGCGCGGCAGCACGGAAAGTGTCGCCTGCGGCCAGCATCACGCTTTTGCCCTGACCCTGAAAATATTTTGCGAGCTTGCCGATGGTGGTGGTTTTGCCTGCGCCGTTGACGCCTGCAATCATGATGACGAACGGTTTTGCCATTGACGTGTCGAGCGGTTTTTCGAGCGGCGCGATCAGCTCGACGAGCAAGGTTTCAAATTCTGTCTGCAGCGTTTGCGCATCCGCGATTTTTTTGTCTTTGGCCGCGCGGCGCAAGTTCGCGATCAATTGCGTCGCCGCGCCAATGCCCACGTCGGCCGCGATCAGCGCGGTTTCGAGTTCTTCGAATAACGCCTCGTCGACCAAGCCGCGCCGTGTGAATAATTCAGTCACATCGGTGTTGAGTACGGCGCGGGTTTTGGAGAGGCCGGTTTTGAGCCGGGATAGCCAGCTGCTGGCTTCAGGCGCGATGTCTTCCGGCGCGGCGGCTTCCGGCGCGGCGGGTGTTGCAGTGGATTTTTTTGAGCCGAAGATGCTGAACAAGGGAAAAGCCTGCGAGAATTTAGAGTGCGTTTTAAGAGTTGTTGGGGAGGCGTTTGAAATGACTGCTGGCGTAGTTCGTCATTCTGTTTAGTCGCGGAATCAATTTTTTATCGCGATTTCCAAAGCGGGAACCTCCTTCCCCCGCCATGTGGGGGAAGGCCGGGATGGGGGGGTGTCTAAGAATGCCGCGCTGCAAATGGCATCGCCCCCATCCCAACCTTCCCCCGTGGCCGGGGGAAGGAGCTAATCTGTGCATGCGAAAATATGGCGCGTCCAATACATGGCAAAGCAATAAAAATGCATAGTTATCCTGAGTTTCAACATGCCCCAACATTTTAAGCCAAGCTTCACACGCAAACCAAAGCCCGCGAAAGTGCCCAACCGCATCCGCATCATTGGTGGCGCGTGGCGCAGCCGGGTGATCGAGTTTGCCGATGCGGATGGCTTGCGTCCCACCGCGAACCGCGCGCGGGAGACGTTGTTCAATTGGCTCGGCCAAACGCTGCACGGCAAGCGCTGTCTCGATTTATTTTCCGGCAGCGGCGCGTTGGGCTTCGAGGCGGCCTCACGTGGTGCTGCCGAGGTGGTGATGCTGGAAAACAATCGCGCGGCGGTGGACGCATTAAAAAGCAACCAGCAAAAATTGGACGCGACATCGTGCCGCGTGGTCGCGGTTGATGCCTTGAAATTTCTCGACAAAGCGCAAGAGAAATTTGACATCGTGTTTGTTGATCCGCCGTTTACGTCCGGCCTGATGGCGAGCGTCTTAAAAAAATGTCCAGCGCACCTTGCCAGCGACGGTGTCGTCTACGCGGAATGGGCCGTGCCGATTGCCGAAGTGCTGAGAAGCCTGCCCGATGCAAGTTGGGAAATCATGAAACAGGGCAGGGCGGGTGCGGTACACTTCGCGTTGTTGCGCATCCCACCCGTTCATCCGAGCTGAGAACAAAAATGATCAAAGCTGTTTATCCCGGCACCTTCGACCCGCTGACCAAGGGCCACGAAGATTTGGTCGCCCGTGCCGCGAAATTATTCGGCGAGGTCATTGTTGCGGTCGCGCACAGCCAGGCAAAGCAGCCGTTTTTTTCATTGGAAGAACGCATCAGCTTGGCGACCGAAATTTTGGCACCGTTTGAGAATGTGAAAGTGATGGGCTTTTCGGGTTTGCTTTCTGATTTCCTGAACGTGCAGGACGCGAATGTGATTTTGCGGGGCTTGCGCGCGGTCTCCGATTTTGAGTACGAATTTCAAATGGCCGGCATGAACCGCAAACTAAATCCGGGTGTGGAGACCATGTTCCTCACACCAAGCGACAAATACTTGTTTATATCCGCCACCATCGTGCGTGAAATCGCGCTGCTCGGCGGCGACGTGAGCGATTTCGTCCATCCGCTCACGGGCAAAGCGCTGCAAGACAAAGTCGGGAAGAAGTAGACGCGTGGCACTGAAAATTACCGATCAATGCATTAACTGCGACGTCTGCGAGCCCGAGTGCCCGAACGACGCGATTTATCAAGGCTTGGAGATCTACGAAATCAACCCGCACAAATGTACCGAGTGCGTCGGCCATTTCGGCACGCCGCAGTGCGTGGAAGTCTGTCCGGTCGATTGCATTCCGCTCGATCTCGAACACGCTGAAACAAAGGACGAGTTATATGCGAAATTCGTGCGCCTGGTGCAGCAGAAGGCGGCGTGATGGTGGCTGCGTGATCGCGTAGATACTTTGTTTTTTGTCGGTTGACGTGGCACGTTCTTGATCTCGACAATATATTTTTCCCGTCATTTCGAATCCGGCTTCATCGGGTGAGAAATCTGCTTTTTACGACGTTATGAAAAAGCAGATTTCTCGCTACGCTCGAAATGACAGATACTTTTAAGTTTGCGTTATTGCCGTAGAAAAACACCAACTCTGGCGCGCCTCTTAGACTGAAAATTCCTGAAACACCGCGCCGTTGCTAGTGTTTCGTGCCAAATAGCGGGTGCATCTGCACCTGCATATTCATTCGCACCCACCCTCCAGCGTCCGCCATGTCATCCACCCTGATATTCATTTGCATTGCCGTCACGGTGCTGATCACGTCGTTCATTTCCGGCATCCTCGGCATGGCGGGCGGCATGATTCTGATGGGTGTGTTGCTGGCGCTACTGCCGCTGCCGGCGGCGATGATGCTGCACGGCATCACGCAGATGGCGTCGAACGGCTGGCGCGCGTTCATGTGGCGGCGCGACGTGAACTGGCAAATATTTCGCGGCTATGCGCTCGGTGCGCTATTGGCGCTGTCCGCCTTCATCGTGGTGCAAATAGTCGTTAGCAAGCCGGTCGCCTATATTTTGTTGGGCCTCACACCGTTCGTGAGCTTCGCACTGCCCAGGCGGCTCGCGCTGAATGTGGATCATCCAGGGCATCCGTTTTCCTGCGGCGTGATTTGCATGGGGTTACAGCTGCTGGCGGGTGTATCCGGGCCAATGCTGGATGTATTTTTCGTACGATCTTCGCTCAATCGGCGCGGCGTGGTTGCGACCAAGGCGATGTCACAGACGCTTGGCCATCTCATCAAAATCATTTACTTCGGCGGCATCAGCATACTGGATGCCACAACCGCCACCAGCGGCAGCCTGGCGACATTGCTCTCGCTGCCCCTTGTCGTGGCATGCGTGGTGCTCGCATTCACCGGTACTTCTCTCTCAAAACGCGTGCTTGAAAAAATGTCTGACGCTAATTTCCGCCGCTGGACGCAATGGACAGTGATGACGATGGGCGTGATTTATCTCGTTAGCGGCGTGTGGATGATTGTTGCTAGTTCGATTTCCATAACAACAGATCAATAATCGCGCCGTCATTCCCGCGCAGGCGGGAATCCAAGTTCGCCAACAAAAATTGGATTCCCGCCTGCGCGGGAATGACGGTAAATTATTGCTGTCATGATTTGAAATTGCCATTACAGCGCGCCCGATTTTTTCAACAACGTCGCAACCGCCTGCGCAATTTGTGCGTAACCACCCGCGTTGGGATGGATCAGATCGGATTTCAAATCGTTGTCACGCAGAATATTTTTCAACGCGTCATCGTTGAAAGGAATCGCAAATTCTTTCGCGAGCTGCGCATAGAAATCGGGCGCGGACAGCGACAGCCCCGGCTTCGGCGTCGCGATGAGCACGACGCCGATGTTTTTATCCTTGGCCAATTTGATCATCGCCCGCACGTTGACTGCTGCCTCTGCGTCACCGAGCTTACGCAGAAAATCATTGCCGCCGTGACAGAGAATCAGCAGCTTCGGCTGCACTTCATCCAGCACAATTGGCAGCCGCTGTAATCCATCGGCGCTGATTTCGCCCGGCACACCTGCGTTCACCACTTTTCGTCCGATCAATATTTCAAGCTGCGCCGGATACGACTCGGCAGGTGCTGCACCGGTACCGAAGGTGAGACTGTCGCCGAAAGCCAGCACGATGTCGTTGTTGCCGAGTGGCGATAGTTGCGCGGGCTTGCCGCAGCTTGCGAGCAGTGTGGCGAGCAACGCGGTGAGCAATGTGACTCGCAGCGTGGCGCACAGTGTGGCCCGAAGCAGGTTTGCGAAAAAAGCTGGAAGTAATTTCATCACGATCATTCAGTGTAATGTGGTCATCGACGCCGTGACAAACTCTGGCACTGGCGCGGCTTTCAGAGCATAAATGGCTGTAAACATGCGCCAGTGCTAGTGTTTACTCGTTTTTAGCTAAGCCATTCCACTGTTTTTTACACGAGACCCTGCTGCTGCTTTTCGTGATTCTGTTAGTGGTGGTGTTATGCAGCAGCGCTGGTGATAAGCTATTGTTCATCATGGGTTTCTATCCACCTATCTACGGAATATTAGAGCGCAACGCGGAATTTTATGCGGATGTGGTGCGCCCTAAATTTAGGGGTTCGCCCGTGAAGGAATCGATCAATCATGGATAAAACGCAACTAATCACTATTGCGGTCAGTACGATATTGGGAATGGCATTGAAATCCATTGTCTCTTGGGTCGTATCCATAATCAAAACGACAGCTACCGTCAGAGCCGTCGTCGCCAAGCTGAAAATCGCCTTTTCAAAAACCAATAGAGCGGTAATGTTTGACATACTTAGCCTTCTGTTTTACGTGGCTGTGCTGGTGAACTTCGCGCTAGATAAAGCGGCGCCAACAAGACTGGATATTCTCATCGCCATCGGCGCTGTTTTGGCCTGCTTGGTCATGATCGTCGTCCTGTCCGTAGATGTTTTCAAGGCCACTCGTGTTATCAAAGAAAACCCCTAACTCGTCGTTCCATCCGACGCCGCGCTGCGGCGCGGCTGAACTCGAACGTTAGACCTCCTCCTACCCCCCCCCCCGGAATCAATTCCTCACCCCGCCAGACACTTGTAGCGCGTAGGTTGGGCTGGGCATCATCAAGCCCAACATCAACCCACGCCATCTTTGCCATTGGC
>JAYVXF010000124.1:0-6443 GCA_043793345.1 Betaproteobacteria bacterium
ATTATGCAGCCGACCCATCCACTCCGAATCGCGCTGCGCGAGGTAATCGTTCACCGTCACCACATGCACGCCTTTGCCGCTTAACGCATTCAGATACGATGGCAAGGTCGCCACCAGCGTTTTGCCCTCACCGGTGCGCATCTCCGCGATCTTGCCGTCGTTCAAGACCATGCCGCCGATCAGTTGCACATCAAAATGCCGCATGCCGAGCGCGCGCTTGCCACCTTCGCGCACCACCGCAAACGCTTCCGGCAGCAACTGCGCCAGCGTTTCGCCTTTGGCATAGCGGTCCTTGAATTCATCGGTCTTGGCTTTGAGCTCGGCGTCGGTCAATTTTTCAATCGCGGGCTCCAGCGCATTGATGAGTACCACGGTCTTGCGATATTGCTTGAGCAGGCGCTCGTTGCGGCTACCGAAGATGGATTTCAAAAGGTTGTCGAGCATGTGAGGCTTTCTTGTTATCGTCGCGAAAAGGCGGCGTGGAATTCAGTCGAAAATGGGCAGGAATGTCGGAACGCATCGTGCCGCACAGGATGTGCGTGAGCAGATGGGGACGCGCAGCGCCAATCACAATCCTGCCTCAAAAACGTCGAGGCGGATTGCAATCAGCGTGCGTCAAGAACTACGGGGCGCGGGCGGATTTCATCGCAACCGCAGGTTCCTGTGCCTTCGAGAACGTCAGGAAGCGGTTGGGATTCAGCGGGACGCTGTTTTCGCGAACTTCGAAATGCAGATGCGGGCCCGTTGCGCGGCCGGTCTGGCCGAGCTCGCCGATGCGCTGGCCTTTCAATACGATGTCGCCGACCTTGACATTTATTTTCGACAAGTGCGCGTAGCGGGTGGTGAGGCCGTTATCGTGATCGACATCGATCATCTTGCCGTATTCGGAATGTGCCTCGGCTACCGACACGACGCCACCTGCTGCCGCCAGAATATCGGAGCCTGGCGCGGCGATAAAATCAATGCCGGTGTGAAACGCCTGCCGACCATTGAACGGGTCGATCCGGTAGCCAAAATTGGATGAGTGATAGCCCGTGACCACCGGCAGGGTGGTGGGAATTGCCTTCGCGGCGAGCCGCCCTGCCATCAATACTGAATCAAACACGCCAAGTTTGTCGCCGCGGTCATCCAGTGAGCGCGAAATGGCGGAGAGCTTGGCCTCAAAATCGTTAAAGGATATTTCGTCCGAGAGCGCTGGTGATGGCGTCGGGCCGCCCTGACCCGGGGTTTCGGAGAAACGGAATTCTTCAGGCTTGATGCCGGCCGCTTTGCCTAAACGTTCACCGAATGCATCCAGTCGCATCAGGCGCGCCTGCAACTCGCCAAGTTTGACCGCGAGCGAATTTAATTGCTCACGCATGTCTTTTTCGGCTTGCTGGGTTTTTTGCTGGGTGAGCGTCGAGATGAGGCTCTGGATGAACGGGTTTTGAATATCGACCGCGTATTTCATCGTCACCCAGTAGGTGCCTAACGCAAACACAAAGCCCGCGCTGATAAACCCACACACGGCCATGATAATCTGCGACTGCGAGATCGTGACAATGCGGCTTTTGGCCAGGCTGTCCGATACGAGAATAATATTCATCCAATACTCCTGCCAAATCTGAAATGCCTGCCATGGCGCCCAAGACACCGACCGAGCCGCAATCCGGCTCCAAACCGATTCACGCCTTGCTGCGCGAAAGTGAAGCGCTGCTGCCGTTTCATCAGCGGCTGCGCCAGCTTTCCAGACTGCAAAAAACATTTGTCGACGCTCTACCGGCAGGCTTCAGCGACTCGTGCCGCATTGCCACCGTGGAGGGATCGACGATTATTGTTGCGACGGCAAACGGGGCAGTGGCTGCAAAACTAAAGCAGATGTTGCCGCGCTTGCTCGAGAGATTTCGTGAAACTATTCAAGAAAATAAAAAGCAATATCAAGAGGTTACCGCAATTTCCGTGATCGTGCAACCCGAGTTTTTTATCCCCGAAACCAAGCCGCGTTTAGGCTCCCCGAGAGCACCAATCTCGCTTGATAAATTGGCGGAACTGGCTGAATCCTTGGGAGATTCTCCGCTGAAGACGACGTTGGAGGCGATTGCCAGCAAACGTGAGCGGGTACTGACTAACAGCCGGAAAAAGCGGTAAACGGTGTCATTTCGAAGAGTGAGAAACTCGCGCCTTCAAAAAAAATGTCATTTCGAACCCGGCCTCATCGGGTGAGAAATCTGCTGTTGCCAATGCACCTGCAACGCAACAGCAGATTTCTTCCTGCGGTCGAAATGACAATTTTTAGTATTTCGGATTAGCGGCGCGTAATCACGGCGACGCGACTTCGACTTCCACCCGTCTCACATCGCCTCAATAAAAGTAGGACTCATCAGCGCCGCCTCGGACCGATCATGCGGCTGCTTATGCGCCATTAAATCCTGCACAATTTCCAGCGCGGTCTTGTCACTCGGCGGCAACTCGACGTCGCTTAGACCCAGCGGCGACACCCGCGAACCCCAGCGAATCAGATGCGCCGACATGGTGAGCCCCGCGCCAAACGCCGGAATCAGCACCAGGCAACCCGGTTTCACGCGGCCTTCCTCGATGGCCTCGACCAGCGCGACCGGTGCGGTGGCGGCACTCATGTTGCCGTACTTGTGAACGGTAAGAAATACTTTATCCATCGGCGCACCGGCGCGCTTGGCAACGGCCTCGATGATGCGCAAATTGGCCTGATGCGGCACGATGACTTCGATGTCGTCAATCGTCACCCCCGCCTGCTTCATCACGTCCAGACTGCCCTCACTCATCCCGGTGACGGCTTTCTTGAAAATTTCCTGCCCGTCGAAATCCCAGCGCGTATCACCCAACTGCACGCCGATGTTGGCGTAAGCCGCACCCTTGCCACGTACGCGCAGCGTCTGGCGCGCATCGGCGAAGCACTGCAATTTTTGCGCGATCACGCCTTCCTCATTTTCGCTCGCCTCAAACACGCACGCCGCCGCACCGTCGCCGAACAGCACCGATACATTACGATTCTGCCAATCCATGAATTTGGAAATGTGCTCCACGCCAATCACCAGCACTTTTTTTGCGGCACCGGATTTGATGAATGCCGTCGCCGTCGACATGCCGTAAAGAAAACTGGTGCAGGCGGTATTCACGTCCATCGCCGCCGCTTTGTGCGCGCCGAGTTTTATCTGTAAGCCCGATGCGGAATTCGGCACATGCTCATCGAAACTGCAACTGCCGTAAATAATAAAATCGAGATCTTCGGCTTTGACACCCGCACACGCCAACGCACGCGACGCCGCGACATAGGACATCTCAATACCTGAGACATGCGAGATGCGACGCTCCTTCATGCCGGTGCGGCTGGTGATCCACGCATCGTCCGTCGGCAGGAAGGTCGACAGGTCAGCGTTGGTGAGGATCGCAGGCGGCAGGCATTTGCCCCAGCCGGTGAGCGCAGCGTAGGTCATGACAATATTCCCCGAGTAGCGTTGGTGTTCGCTCTTCTTTGACTATCGTGAGAGCGATTGGTTGGTTTCAAGCAATTGCGCATTGTCGCGCAAAAGTGAGGGTGTTGGCGGCAACTGAAATCGACCACCGAGAAATCCCTCCCAACCTCCCTTTTAAAAAGGGGGGAGTCGAAACTTCGCAATTCGGAATTGCTCCTCCCTTTTCTAAAGGGAGGCCGGGAGGGATTTAAGATGGTAACGCTACTGCGCCCCATCTTCGCCAAGCGCCGAGCCTTACGCAGCCTCTGCATGCAGCTTTACGCCAAGTGCCCGTGCGACCTTCAGCACAGTCGCAAAGCTCGGGTTCCCATCAGCGCTGAGCGCCCGATACAGGCTCTCGCGGCTGAGACCCGCGTCCTTCGCCACTTGTGTCATTCCTTTTTCACGTGCGATGTCGCCGAGCGCCCTGGCAATGCCCGCTGCGTCGTCGGGAGCCTCATCGAGCCACGCATCGAGATATGCAGCCATCTCTTCCGGGGTACGAAGTTGTTCAGCAATATCGTACGGCATCGTTTTGGTGGTCTTTTTCGATACTGACTTGGGCATGATTTGTTACTCCTGAAAGTTTCTCGCCAGCGAGACTGCCATTTCGATGTCCTTCTGCTGCGATGATTTGTCCCCGCCTGCGAGCAACAAAAGTAGCCGGTTTCCTCGTTGCGTGTAATAGACGCGATACCGCGTTTTGCAGAAAAAATCACGCCGCCTCCTTTTCTCAAAAAAAACGACTGACTTGTAGGTTGGGCTGAGCAGTGCGAAGCCCAACTCGGATGATGGGAGAATATTGTTGGGCTTCACTGCGCTCTGCCCAACCTACGAACTGCCATCGGCGAGTTGCAGCACCGGCACCGTGCCTTTCGGCGAGCATTCCAGCATCGCCTGTGGTTTGTTGCGCAGTCGGTAGGTTGGGCTGGGCTTCATCAAGCCCAACATCGATGCAATTTCCACGTCAATCCCGTTAGGAACGCACATGTGAGGCGTGCGGCTGATTGGCGTCGGACGGCTGATGCTGCCAATGGCAAAGATGGCGTGGGTTGATGTTGGGCTTGATGATGCCCAGCCCAACCTACGCGCTGTTTTGCGAGTGAAAAGGGGTTTTTCTACAGCTTCAACGCCTGAATTAAGCCGACCCGCGAAGCGGGTTCGGCTTGAATGAATTGTTAGCCGTACAGAATGGCTGCCAGCAACGCAAAAAATGCTAGCGCGCAGACAGATCCCCACCAAGCTGCTGCCCGCGGAGTGCGGAACCACACTGCAAGAGGTAGAAGCCCGAGCGAGATATAGAGCAGGCCCATAAGCACAGCGGGCTGGCCATCGAGTGAAACCTCAGCGCCACCGTACTTGGTGGTGCGGCCAAAATAGTGCTGGGACGCAATTGACCACAAACCCAAGCCGATCATGACCAAGGCCATGAATAAAGTAATCCAGCGCAAAAAGCGCAGGTCAGGTCGGGGCGGCTTTTTGCTTTCAGTAGTCATGCAACTCCCCAGTATGGCTAACGAACAAGGTAAAGGGCGGCGCGCTTTTGCGCCGTCCAGCGACCGAAGGGAGCGTTTTTGACCGCCGAGTTAGGACTCATTGTCCGGGTACTTGATGTCAATGGCTTGCAGCCGGTATTTTTCTAGCTCCCGAAGGATGGAGTGCATCTCCGAAATTTCCGCTTCAAGCTGCGTCGGCAGGATGTCTTCTCCTTCCTGCTCGCGCAAGCCTTCGCTGGGCTTTAGCTTTGTTGGCTGCCGAGCGAGAGCCGCCTTACCATCGACCGTGATCAGCAACCCGTAGAAGGAATGAACCAAGTCGTTTCGCCGTGTCGCCAGTTTTTGGATCCGGCTCATGAGTTTGTGGAATTCGGGGTGTGGTGACTCTTGGGATAGGCGGTGAATCTGCGCGTACCGCGTGTAGATCACATCGAGGGCGCGCGCCTTCGAGTTGAACTCGAGTTCGGCGGCAAGGGTAGAGACGTATTCGGGGTCCGCATCAACGAGTTGGACTGTCAATTCGACCATCGCGGCCTCAACGGCCTGAAACGTCAGCACGAAGTGGCCCAATTGAGTAAGTGGTGCGCTATGGTTCATCGCCTGAGTCCTAACGTCTGAGTTCAGAGGCGCGCCGCTTTGGCGCGTCTTCTGGAACGACGAGTTATGCCTTGTGAGTGACACATATGTATGTGCGCGGCGTCAGCGACGCAAGCGCTCGCTCGAGAGATGGCACCAACGGCAGTAGTGCGGATAACTCATTCGACAGCGAATCCAAAACAATGACCGTGATCGGAAGCGCGACTAGGTTCTGCTGGTAAGGAAGATTCTTGTCGACAGTGAGAAACGCATCAAATTCGTTGGCCGCAAGCGCGAGCAGTTTGCCGTTCTTGACTCCAGACCAACCCATGCCGACAACTGTTCGAACTTCATGGTCCGGCAACGAACGCTGAAATCTACGCGGCACCGATTCATCAAGCAGCAGGCGCATCGGCAGCCAATCGCTCTCTTGCGGACTCAAGTACGGCTATAGCCTTATCACGTGACACAGAAGGGAAATCCTCGAGAAAGTCCTCCAACGAGGAAGCGCCTTCAAGATAATCAAAGAGATTTTTCACTGGTACGCGTGTTTGCGTGAAGCACAGTGCGCCACTCATGATTTCCGGGTTGCGACTGATGAGAGATGCATCCATGTTTGCCTCCTATCCGCACAGTTTACTCTCTGCCGGTAGCAACGCCCATTTTGCCTTGGGCATAACGACCAAGGTAAAAGGCGCCGCGCTTTTGCGGCGTCCAGCGACCGAAGGGAGCGGTTTTGACTGACGTGTTAGCGGTCACTTGGTCTCCGATCCCTGACGTTCTTTTTCAATTTCACGCACATACGGCTCGATATGCTCAGCCTTCCAAGTCGGGCAGATGCGTTCAAGGAATGCAAATTCTCGAATTGCACCATCATAGTCCTGCGAGAGGTATAGAGCGC
>JAYVXF010000125.1:0-6439 GCA_043793345.1 Betaproteobacteria bacterium
CAAAGAGCAGCCAGCCGCCAGCGTTCAAATGCGCGGGTGCGCCGTCGATGATGGCGCGAATCGAGGTCAAGCCGTCGGTACTTTCGTCTGTGAGCGCGATCTGCGGCTCGAATCGCAAATCGCCCTGTGAAAGATGATCGTCGCCGCCTGCCACGTACGGGGGATTGGCGACGATCAAATCAAATTTGCGGTCGATAATATTGGCGTACCAGTTGCTCTCGACGAACGCCACATCAGCCTTGAAGCGGCGCGCATTTTCGGCAGCAATTTTTAACGCGTCGGGTGAGATGTCGGTGGCCACGACGACAGCGCCAGGACATTCCAGCGCGAGCGATACCGCGATTGCGCCGCTGCCGGTACCTAAGTCGAGGACATTCGGATGTGAGCGGTCAATAGTCGATGAAACACTAGCACTGGCGCGGCTCTCAGGCATTAAATGGCCTGAAAGCCGCACCAGTGCTTGTTCTACCAGTAGCTCTGTCTCGGGGCGCGGGATCAATGTTGCAGGCGAGACGACAAATTCGCGTCCATAGAATTCTCGCATGCCGAGCAGATACGCGATCGGCTCACCTGCCGCGCGCCGCGCAAACAAGCTTTGTACGAGCAGCGCCCGTTCTGCATCAAGCAGCCGCTCCGGGTGCGCAATGAGGAGCGCGCGCGACACACCGAGCACGTGCGCAAGAATCATTTGTGCTTCACGCATATCGATCAACGGACGCGCGAGTGCAATTAACGCGCCGATGTTCAGCACTTCCACGCTATCTTTCAATGATGTCAAACCGTGCTCAGCGCCGCCAATTGCTCCGCCTGATGCTCGGCCACCAGCGCACCGGTCAGCTCCGATAAATCGCCGTCCATGATGAAATCGATTTTATACAGCGTCAGATTGATGCGGTGATCGGTCACGCGGCCCTGCGGAAAATTGTAGGTGCGAATGCGCTCCGACCGATCGCCCGAGCCGATCAGCGATTTGCGTTCAGCCGCTTCTTTCGCCTGCTGTTCGCGCGTTTGTTTGTCCTTGATGCGCGCCGCCAGTACCCGCCATGCCTGTTCTTTGTTCTTGTGTTGCGAGCGACCATCCTGACATTCGACGACGATGCCGGTCGGCATGTGCGTTAAGCGAACCGCAGAATCGGTTTTGTTGATGTGCTGCCCGCCAGCGCCTGAGGCGCGGAACGTATCGACGCGTACGTCGGATGGATTGATCGCGATCGCGGCAGCGTCGTCGGCCTCCGGCATCACCGCGACTGTCGCGGCGGAGGTGTGAATGCGACCCTGCGTTTCGGTCTCGGGCACGCGCTGCACACGATGGCCACCGGACTCAAATTTCAAGCGTGAGTAGACACCGGTGCCGACGATGCGCGCAATGATTTCCTTGTAGCCGCCGACTTCGCCGGGCGACTCCGAAATGATTTCTACCTGCCAGCGATTTCGCTCCGCAAAGCGCGTGTACATGCGAAACAGGTCGCCTGCAAAAAGTGCCGATTCGTCGCCGCCGGTGCCGCCGCGAATTTCCAGAAAGGTATTTTTTTCGTCGTTCGGATCTTTCGGCAGCAACAACTTTTGCAGGTCAACTTCCAACGATTCGAGCTTGGCTTTGCCTGCGCGCACTTCATCTTCAGCGAAGTCGCGCATCTCCGGATCAGTTGCCATTTCATTCGCGGCGGCGATGTCGTTTTCGACGAGCAGATAGTCGTTGTACAACGCGACCACCGGGCCAATTTCCGCGCTCTCTTTGGTGATTTTGCGATAGTTGTCCATATTGTTGACGACGGCGGGATCCTCCAACTGTCGATCAAGCTCGGCCAAGCGCTCGACCAATGAGGCCAGCTTGTTTTTGATTGAATCTTTCATTTTTCTTGTTCTGTTGGTTCACCCAAATCGGGGGTCGACGGAAAAAGTTTTTCCAGCGCGTCGTGAAGTGCTTCGCGTTCCGGGCCATGCGTGCGATTGAGCGCCGCGAGGGGATGGTGGAGAAATTTATTGGTGAGCCCGTGCGCAAGTTGCTCAATCACTTTGGCGGGGTCTTCGCCTTTTGCCAGCATCCGTTTGGCGCGATCAAGCTCCCCCTTACGATACACGTCGGCTCTGCCGCGCAGTTGCTGAATGACCGGCACCGACGCACGTGCCGCCAGCCAGGCCATGAATTCGTTGGTGCGAATGTCGATAATGCGATCAGCTGCTGCGACTGCGGCCTCACGTTTTTGTGAGTTCTGCTGGATGATTTTTCCAAGAGAATCGAGCGTGTACAGAAACACGTCATCAAGCTCGCCCACTTCAGGCTCAATATCACGCGGCACCGCAAGATCGACCATGAAAATCGGTTTATGGCGGCGCAGCTTCAGTGCGCTCTCGATCATGCCCTTGCCGATGATCGGCAGCATCGACGCGGTTGACGTGATGATGGCGTCAAATTCGTGGATGCATTCGGGTAACTGTTGCAGCGTGATCGCGGAGGCATTGAAACGCTGAGCCAATTCACGACCACGCTCGATGGTGCGATTTGCGACCACGATGCTTTTCGGCGACTGTGCCGCGAAGTGCGTAGCGCCGAGCTCGATCATGTCGCCGACGCCGATCAGCAGTAATTTAATGTCGCGCAAATCGCCAAACAATTGTTGCGCGAGCTTCAATGCCGCTGCCGCCATACTCACCGAGGTCGCGCCAATTTCGGTCTGCGTGCGTACTTCCTTGGCGACTTTGAATGTTTCCTGAAACATGCGATCCAGTGGTCCGCCGAGCGTGCCGGCTTCGGTTGCGACCTTGGCAGCGAGCTTGACCTGGCCCAATATCTGCGGCTCGCCGAGCACCATTGAATCCAGGCCGCTGGCGACGCGAAAGGCGTGACGGGCAACATCGGCTTCGGTCAATTGATACAGGTGTGGGGCGAGGTCAAAATCGACCGCGCCGGGCTGAGATGTGAGCCATTTGGTGACGAGATCGGCGACAGATGGCTCGTTGCAGCGGACGTATATTTCGGTTCGATTGCAGGTTGACACCAGCGCCACTTCAGCTGCACCGGTCTCGATTTTCAGGCGCTCAAGTGCCGGTCGCTGTGCCTCCAGTGGAAACACAATTCGTTCGCGTACCTCGATGGGTGCGGTGCGATGATTGAATCCAATGGTAAAAAGTGGCATCGTATGTTGAGCTTGGTAAAAGCATTGGGCACTGCACGCAGTGAAAAAATGGAACGAAAAAGCGGGAAATGAAACTAAAACGGATACTACGCAACATGAAATTATAACAGTCGCACTATGGGCACTTTCGCATTGCAGCAGTGATTGTGAGACGATTGCAGTGTGATCGCGCAGCGAAAACCCTTCTGCATTTCCGGTATTTTTGGCAACGATGGAGCGTGTGATGCAAGCCGTTAAAACAGTTGCACAAGCGGGTCTGGCTTTGTTTTTTGTGGCGATATTGGCGAGCAACAATGCACTCGCGGCCGCGTCGAGCAAAAATTCCGGACGGTGTCCGACGATTCTTGACCACCGTTTTATGTCCCTGCAAGGCAAGCCGCAGGATTTTTGCCAATACCGCGGAAAGGTGTTGCTGGTCGTCAACACCGCGAGTTACTGCGGCTATACCGAGCAGTATCAAGGCCTGCAGGCCTTGTACGACAAGTATCAGCAGCGCGGTTTGGTGGTGGTCGGTTTTCCAGCCAATGATTTTGGCAAGCAGGAGCCCGGCTCGAACGCCGAAGTCGCGGATTTTTGTGAGCGAACGTTCAAGGTTAAATTTCCGATGATTGAAAAAACATCGGTCGTCGGGAGCCAGGCGAATCCGCTATTTGAGGCGCTGTTCAAGGTCACTGGCGAGAGGCCAAAGTGGAACTTTCACAAATTTTTGATCGCGCGCGACGGCGCAACGGTCAAAAGTTTTTCCAGCCGGGTGACACCAGGGTCGGATGCTTTTAAGGCCGACATAGAGAAGCTGCTCAACGAAAAATAGCGTTTTCTTTACAAAGTGTTAGCGTGAGTGCATGATGTAGTTTCTACATTTTACGCACATAAGAGTTCAACGCAAATTATGTCCGCCGCCGCCGCAATTACGTTCAGTCCGCTGGGTCGCGCCTTGGTGCAGCAAGGCAAGCTTGTGCAGGGCGACGCCAACGCGATTCAGGCGGAGGCGAAAAAAGTCGGCGTGACTTTTATCGAGCAATTGGCGGCTTCCAAAAAACTGTCCTCACGCGAAATCGCGCTGTTTGCCGCCCACACGTTTGGCGTGCCGCTGCTGGATTTATCGTCGGTCGATGCGGATCAGTTACCGACCACACTGATCGATTACAAGCTGGTGGCGTCCAGGCGCGTGTTGCCCCTGCAAAAACGCGGCAATCGCCTGTTCGTGGCGATGTCGGATCCAACCAACGATCAGCTTTTGTCCGAGCTCAAATTTGCGACCGGCTCCACGCTGGAACCGGTGGTGGTTGAAGAGGACAAGCTCGCGATCCTGATCAAGCGTTTTGGCGAAAGCTCTGCCAAGGCGCTCGACCTGATGATGGGCGATGATATTTCGCTCGACAATATCGACCTCGGCATGGGTGTTGAAACGCAACCCGAGTCGAGCGCTGGTGGCGCAGACGAAATCGACGACGCACCGGTGGTGAAATATGTGCACAAAGTGATGCTCGATGCGATCAACGGCGGTGCTTCAGACATTCATTTCGAGCCTTACGAAAAGTTCTACCGGATTCGCTATCGAACCGACGGCATTCTCGCGGATGTGGCGCAGCCGCCGCTCGCCATCAAAGAAAAAATCGCTTCGCGCATCAAGGTTATTTCCAAGATGGACATTTCGGAAAAACGTGTGCCGCAGGATGGCCGGATGAAGCTGCGGCTTTCACCCACGCGCGCAATCGACTTCCGCGTCTCGTCACTGCCGACACTGTTTGGCGAAAAAATTTGTATGCGTATTCTCGATCCAACCAGCGCGACGCTTGGGATTGAAGCATTGGGTTACGAACCGGAGCAACGCGCGGCGTTGATGCACGCCATCAGCCGTCCCTACGGCATGGTATTGGTCACCGGCCCGACCGGCTCTGGCAAAACCGTATCGCTCTATACGTGCTTGAACATTTTGAACAAGCCCGGCATCAATATTTCGACGGCCGAAGATCCCTGCGAAATCAATCTCGCCGGCATCAATCAGGTAAACGTCAACGATAAGGCCGGGCTCACTTTTGCGGCTGCGTTGAAATCATTTCTGCGTCAAGACCCGGACATCATCATGGTCGGCGAGATCCGCGACATGGAAACCGGTGAGATCGCGATCAAGGCCGCGCAGACCGGTCACATGGTGCTCTCCACGCTGCATACCAACGATGCGCCGTCCACGCTAACGCGCTTGATGAACATGGGTATTGCGCCGTTCAATATCGCAACGTCGGTAATACTCATCACCGCGCAGCGGCTGGCCAGACGTCTTTGCTCGTGCAAACGACCCATTGAAATTCCGCGGGAAGCATTGTTGCGGGCCGGTTTCAAAGAAGCGGATCTGGACGGCTCATGGCAGCCGTACGGGCACGTCGGCTGCGACATATGCAAGAATACCGGTTATAAGGGTCGAGTCGGTATCTATGAAGTGATGCCAGTTTCCGACGAAATGCAGCGCATCATCATGAAAAATGGCACCTCGATCGATATTGCGGATCAGGCGAGAAAAGAAGGTGTTTCTGATCTGCGCCAGTCGGGCTTGCGCAAGGTGAAGGCAGGCATGACGTCGCTGGAAGAAATCGAGTCGTGTACCAACGAATGAGCAAGATCGTCGTCCTGAAAGCGAGCAGCGGATTTCACCGCCTTGCATGTTTCAGCAAGTTTGATTGAGGAGTAACAATGGCTGCCACCGCTTCGGGTAAAAGAGACGTCAAGGAAATCAGGCTCAACAATTTTTCATGGGAGGGCAAAGACAAGTCCGGAAAAATTGTAAAGGGTGAAATTCGCGCGTCCGGCGAGAACATCGTCAACGCGACGCTGCGCCGCCAGGGCATCACCAATCCCAAAGTAAAGAAGATGTCGAGAGGCGGCGGCAAGAGAATCACCGACCAGGACATCACGTTTTTTTCACGCCAGCTCGCCACCATGATGAAAGCCGGCGTGCCGTTGTTGCAGTCGTTCGATATTGTCGCCAAAGGACACAGTAATCCGTCGGTGACCCGATTACTCCTTGACATCAAAACCGAAGTGGAAACAGGCAGCAGTTTGGCGCAGGCATTTCGCAAATACCCGCTTTACTTCGATAGCCTTTTTTGCAATCTGGTCGCGGCAGGTGAGCAAGCCGGTATTCTGGATACCTTGCTGGATCGCTTGGCGACCTACAAGGAAAAAATTCTCGGCATCAAGAGCAAGATCAAGAAAGCGCTGTTCTACCCGATTTCGATCCTCGTGGTCGCGTTCATCGTTACCGCCGTGATCATGATTTTTGTGATCCCGCAGTTTGAAATGAT
>JAYVXF010000126.1:0-6427 GCA_043793345.1 Betaproteobacteria bacterium
GGAATTGGCGATCGTGACGCCATTCGCGGGAACCACGCGCGACCACGTACGGGCAACCATACATCTCGATGGCGTGCCGATCCACCTGATCGATACGGCTGGTCTTCGGTCGACGGATGATGAGGTCGAAAAGATCGGTATCGCGCGCACGTGGGGGGCGATAGAAATGGCTGGTGCAGCGTTGCTCATCACCGAGGCTGGGGAGATGGCGGGTGTGAAAGAAGCGGAAATACTCAACCGACTGCCACCCAGCCTGCCGGTCGCGTCGGTGTACAACAAAATTGATTTATTTGGAAGCGCGATTGTTTCACGTGGAACAAATCCGCGTGAGCCAAATGCGCACCACAAAGTGCTGCAGGTTTCAGCGTTGATGGGCGATGGGATCGACGAATTGCGGGACTGGCTACTCACGGTCGCGGGCTGGCAGCCGGGTAGCGAGGGTGTGTTTCTGGCACGGGAAAGGCATCTGCGCGCATTGGACGAAGCAACGGCGCATGTTACTGCTGCATCGGCGTTGGAGGGGCAATATGAGCTCTTTGCGGAAGAGTTAAGATTGGCTCAGCGCGCGCTTACCCAGATTACCGGTGAATTTAGCTCTGACGACTTGCTGGGTGAAATTTTTAGCCGGTTTTGCATCGGCAAATAGCACCTTGGCTGTGGTGCGCGCTGTCGCACGGAATATGTAAGTCGCTATTTTGATAGCCATTTTGAGTTCGATGGCATAAAATCGCTGTCCTGCTTTTGAGTATGCCAACTCGCTGCAAACAATGGACTTTCCAGATAAATTTGATGTAATCGTGATTGGCGGTGGCCACGCCGGCACTGAGGCGGCGCTTGCCAGCGCCCGATCAGGTGCCAAGACGCTGTTGCTGACGCACGCCATCGAAACGCTGGGGCAAATGTCTTGTAATCCGTCGATTGGCGGCATCGGCAAAGGTCATCTGGTTAAAGAAATTGACGCGATGGGTGGTGCCATGGCCATCGCCACCGATGAGGCTGGTATTCAGTTCCGCACCTTAAATGCCAGCAAGGGGCCCGCTGTACGCGCCACGCGTGCCCAAGCCGACCGAGTGCTTTACCGGGCAGCGATTCGATCCCGGCTCGAAAATCAGCCGAACTTGTGGCTGTTTCAGCAAGCGGTCGACGATTTGATCCTTGATGAAAATAACGGTGCTCCACGTGTATTGGGCGCAATAACACAAGTGGGTATTCGCTTTGTCGGAAAAACGGTGGTGCTAACCGCAGGGACTTTTTTGGCTGGCAAAATACACGTCGGCATGCAAAATTATTCCGCCGGGCGTGCCGGAGACCCGCCGGCGCTTACGCTTTCTGCGCGCCTGCGCGAGCTTAAGCTGCCCGTGGGCCGCTTGAAAACCGGTACCCCGCCACGGCTCGATGGCCGCAGCATTGATTTCTCCAAATGCGCCGAACAAGCAGGTGATGAGCCCACGCCGGTATTTTCCTATCTTGGCCACCGCGACATGCACCCAAGACAGGTGAGTTGCTGGATCACGCATACCAATGAGAAGACCCACGCCGCAATTCGCGCAGGTCTGGATCGCTCGCCGATGTTTACAGGCGTGATTGAAGGCGTCGGCCCGCGTTATTGCCCCTCGATTGAAGACAAGATTCACCGTTTCGCCGATAAGTCCAGCCACCAAATATTTCTCGAACCTGAAGGGCTCACGACCAACGAGATTTATCCAAACGGGATTTCGACTTCGCTGCCGTTCGATGTGCAATTAAATCTGGTGCGCACCATTGCCGGTCTGGAGAACGTACATATTCTGCGTCCCGGATATGCGATCGAATACGACTATTTTGACCCACGCGGATTGAAAGCCACACTCGAAACCAAGGCTATTAGCGGACTCTTTTTTGCCGGTCAAATCAACGGCACGACCGGCTATGAAGAGGCCGCTGCGCAAGGCATGCTGGCCGGCATCAACGCTGCGCTGTTTGCTAAAGAACACTCCGGCTGGAGCCCGCGCCGCGATGAAGCGTATCTTGGGGTCTTGGTGGACGACTTGATTACGCGCGGCGTTTCGGAGCCGTACCGCATGTTTACCAGTCGCGCAGAATATCGTTTGCAGTTGCGCGAAGACAACGCCGATGCGCGCTTGACCGAAATCGGACGCAAACTTGGATTGGTCGATGACGTACGATGGCAGGCGTATTGCGAAAAACGCGAAGCGGTAGAGCGAGAAACGGCGCGCTTGAAAGCAACCTGGGCGCATCCAGCCAAGGTCGCATCGTCAGACGCGGTGCGGGTGTTGGGTCAGGTAACGGAGCGCGAATATTCTTTGTTTGATTTGTTGCGGCGGCCAAATATTTCGCATGCGGACTTGATGTCACTTGGCGTCGGTGAGCGGCCGACACTTGCCGCAGCGGTCACCGAGCAGGTTGAAATCGCCGCTAAATATCAAGGCTACATCGACCGGCAGCAGGATGAAGTGGCGAACAGCCGCGCGCACGAAGAAACGCGTTTGCCCGATGATATTGATTACCTTAATGTGCATGGCCTCTCCAAAGAAGTACAGCTAAAACTTAACCAGCATAAGCCCGAGACAGTGGGCCAGGCCGCGCGGATTCAGGGCATTACGCCTGCTGCCATTTCGCTGCTACTGGTGCATGTGAAACGTGGCTTTTCTGCATCCAGAGTCGCCAACCAGCAGAAGTCAGCCTGACTCCCACCAATACGAAATGACGACATGACTGCCACCGCACTTGTACCGCCAGCCTCACTGCGCGATTTGCTCGAAAGCGGTCTCACGCAAATGGGCGTAACTTTAGCTCCGACCGCACAAACAAGCTTATTGCAGTACGTCGCACTGCTCGATAAATGGAACAAGGTCTATAACCTGACCGCCGTTCGAGAGCCAGCGCGTATGGTGGGATTGCATATTCTTGATAGCCTTTCGGTGCTACCGCAGGTTCGAGAAGCGTTGAACGTATTGGACGTCGGTAGCGGCGGCGGACTGCCCGGCATACCGCTCGCGATCGCCTTGGCCGGGTCGTCAAGCGCGCGGATAACGATGCTCGATACCATCGCGAAGAAAACCACCTTCGTGCGTCAGGCGATCAGTGAGCTGGGTCTCACCAACGCCGATGTCGTGACGGAACGTGTCGAGCAGTATCAGCCAACGCAAAAATTTGATGTGGTGATTTCACGCGCGTTCGCGGAGTTGAAAGACTTCGTCGATAGCGCCGGACATTTGTGTACCGAAGGCGGCAGGATGCTGGCGATGAAAGGCGTGCATCCTTTTGATGAAATTGCCCGCCTGCCCGCAAGCTATGCTGTGGAAGAAGTCATCTTGCTGAATGTGCCGCAAGTTGACGCCCAGCGGCATCTCGTTGTGCTTAAGAAAACCGACGAAAAATAAGGCATCGATGAAGGTTTTTGCGGTCGCAAATCAAAAAGGCGGGGTGGGAAAAACGTCGGTCGCGGTAAATCTCTCGGCCACCCTTGCGCACTACGGGCAACGCGTGCTGCTGATCGATCTCGACCCACAAGGCAACGCCACCACCGGCAGCGGCGTCGACAAGAATGGCGTCGAAAAAACTGTCTATGGGGTACTGTTGGGCGAATATTCAGTTACCGAGGCGCGGGTGCGTACGGAAAGCGGCTTTCACTTGTTGCCCGCTAACCGCGAACTGGCCGGCGCGGAAATCGAGTTGATCAATATTGAGCGGCGCGAATTTCGCCTGAAAGAAGCACTGGCACTCATCAAAAATGATTACAACTTTGCAGTGATCGATTGCCCGCCCGCGTTGAACATGTTGACCGTGAACGCGTTGACCGCAGCCAACGCGGTGATCATCCCGATGCAGTGCGAATACTACGCACTTGAGGGTTTGAGCGACTTGGTCGGCACGTTACGAAAAGTCAAAGCGAATCTGAATCCGGCAATCGAAATCGAGGCGCTGGTGCGCACCATGTATGACCCGCGCTCATCTCTCACCACGCAGGTCTCGGACGAAATCAAAAACCATTTTGGCGACAAGGTGTTCGATACCGTAATACCGCGCAATATCCGCATCGCCGAGGCACCGTCCTACGGTAAGCCGGTTATTTTGCACGACCCGTCGTCGAAAGGCGCGCTCGCCCATTTTGCGTTCGCCAAAGAGCTGCTGGCACGCGAAGGCATCCCAATCAAGGAAGCAGCATGATCAAACCGAAAGGACTGGGCCGTGGCCTGGACGCATTGCTGGGTGGCGGCCAGGCAAACGCCGCACGGGAAGATGGTGTCCTGCGCGAAATTGCCATTGGCGATTTATCGCCCGGCAAATATCAGCCGCGCACCCGCATGGACAAAGAGGCGCTGGAAGGATTGGCGCAATCCATTCAAAGCCGTGGCGTAGTGCAGCCAATTTTGGTTCGCGCGCTCAAAGCAGGCAAGTTTGAAATTGTGGCCGGCGAACGTCGTTGGCGCGCTGCGCAGATCGCGGGCCTCGTCACCGTGCCCGCGATTGTGCGGGAGATTGCCGATGAGCATGCCTTGGGTATTGGCCTTATCGAAAATATTCAACGCGAAGACCTCAATGCGATTGAAGAGGCCGCTGGCATCAAGCGCCTGATCGACGAATTCAGGCTGACCCACGAAAACGCAGCACAGGCGGTGGGGCGGTCCCGAACGGCGGTGACGAACTTGTTGCGCCTGTTGGATCTCGCCAAGCCCGTGCAGGACATGCTGATGGAAGCCAAGCTCGATATGGGTCACGGGCGCGCCTTGCTCGCACTAGCCAAATTCAAACAGGTTGAGCTTGCGCATCAGATCGTCGCCAACTCTTTATCTGTGCGCGAAACCGAGCGGATGGTCAAACACGAACTTGCGCCACCTAAAATCGCCAAGACGACGATGACCGCAGCCGCAGAAACGCGGCATCTCGAAAACGACCTAGCGGAAAAACTCGGCACCAGAGTAGTGGTGAAAGCGGACAAAAAAGGGCGCGGCACGTTGACCGTCCATTTTCACAGTCTGGAGCAATTGGATGGCATTTTGGAGAGGGCGACACTGAAGTAGCGGATAACGCAGTTTCAGGCAGATATTGTGCGCCGCAGCATCGTTGCACGCCGACTCGTGAGCTTAGGCCAAAAAGTCGCGACCTGCTTGACCGGAAACCCGCTATTCGGCTAAAATCGTTAGGATTGCTTGGGGCTTTTGCGGATAACTAATGTTGCAGTTGCGGGGCGCGTAGATGGGCTGGCAAATAACTAAGCAAATCCGCACGGCGCTGAAGATTCAAGGGGTCTTAACGCTGCTCATTGCGCTGGTTATTGGCGGCATAGGCGGCATCCACTGGGGCGTTTCTGCCTTGCTTGGCGGGCTCATCAGTGTGCTCGGTAGTGTGACCTACGGTGTGTTGCTGGCGCGCGTCGGCAAAGGTTCTGCGGAAAATGCGCTGCTGGGCATGATGCGCGCAGAGTCGGCGAAATTGCTGGTTATTATTTTGTTGTTGTGGGTGGTATTCGTAAGTTACGAAAAAGTTTTTGGTGCTGGCTTTATCGGCACCTTCATCGTCACCACGCTGATTTTTTCCTTAGCTGTTTTCATTCGCGACAAGTAGCGCACTAAAAGATTACTCATGGCAGCCGAAATAGTACAAACCCCCACTACGTACATAAATCATCACCTCGCGTTCAACTCGCATGAGGTAGGTGGAGGTTTCTGGACTATCCATCTGGACACGCTGATTACCTCGATTTTTCTAGGGGCTATCGCGTTTGGTTTTCTCTGGTGGGTGGTGCGCGGTGCCACATCGGGTGTGCCCGGCAAGCGGCAAGCGTTTGTCGAATTGCTGTTCGATTTTGTCAATGAACAAGCCCGTGGCATCTTCACCCATGGCGACACCAACAAGTTCGTCGCGCCTTTAGCGCTGACGGTATTCGTGTGGATATTGGTGATGAATTCGATGGATTTTCTGCCCATCGATATCATGGCCGTATTCTATGAACATGTCCTGCACCAGCATAACTGGCGCGGCGTACCCACCGCCGACGTGAATACCACCTTTGCGCTGGCCCTTTCTGTATGGTTTTTGATGTTGTACTTCAACGTCAAAGTTAAGGGCTTGGGCGGCTGGGTGCACGAGTTGTTTTGCTCGCCCTTCGGTTCAAATCCGTTGCTTTGGGTGTTTAACCTGATGTTCAATATTGTCGAGTACGTTTCCAAACCACTCTCGCATTCGCTACGGCTTTTCGGCAATATGTACGCTGGCGAAATTATTTTCCTGCTGCTGGGTATGTGGGCCGCGACTGGTGTGGTCGGCACAATCATGGGCGCGATCCTTGGTGCCGGCTGGTCCGTTTTCCATATCCTGATCGTTGTCTTACAGGCCTACATCTTCATGATGCTGACGGTGGTTTATATCAGCCTTGCGCACGAGCACCATTAATTTTCAAATGACATTACTTAAACATAAGCAA
>JAYVXF010000127.1:0-6399 GCA_043793345.1 Betaproteobacteria bacterium
CCACGCACCTCATGCCGATTCTGACCTTCCCCAATAGTCCCTACAAGCTGAACCAGCCGTTCCCGCCCGCAGGCGATCAGCCGCAGGCGATTGCCAAACTTGTCGAGGGCATTAACGACGGCCTCGCGTTTCAGACTTTGCTCGGCGTGACCGGCTCGGGCAAAACCTTCACCATGGCGAACGTTATCGCGCAGCTCGGGCGACCGGCGCTGGTGATGGCGCCAAATAAAACCTTGGCCGCGCAGCTCTATGCGGAGATGAAGGAATTTTTCCCCGAGAATGCGGTGGAGTATTTCGTTTCCTACTACGATTACTATCAGCCCGAAGCGTATGTGCCGTCGCGCGATTTATTCATCGAAAAAGACTCCGCAATCAACGAACACATTGAGCAGATGCGTCTGTCGGCGACCAAGTCGCTGCTGGAAAGATCGGATGCGATCATCGTCGCCACGGTATCGTGCATTTACGGTATCGGCGACCCGGCCGATTACTATGCGATGCGCATGATCGTGCGCACTGGGGACAAAGTTTCGCCGCAGGACATGATCAAGCAATTGATCGCGATGCAATACGCGCGTTCCGAGCTCGATTTCAGACGCGGCACGTTTCGGGTGCGCGGGGAGTCGATTGATGTCTACCCTGCGGAGAGTGCCGATGCGGCGCTGCGGATTTCGATGTTTGACAACGAGGTCGACGCGCTGACGCTGTTCGATCCGCTGACGGGCCACACCATTCAAAAGCTGCCGCGCTTCACGGTCTATGCCAAGAGCCATTACGTGACGCCGCGCAGCACGGTGTTGAACGCGCTGGAAGGCATCAAAACCGAGCTGCGCGAGCGCATCGAATTTTTCACCGGGGAAAATAAATTATTGGAAGCACAGCGCATCCAGCAGCGCACCACGTTCGATTTGGAGATGCTCAACGAAATCGGTTTTTGCAAAGGCATCGAAAATTATTCGCGGCACATGAGTGGCCGCAAGGCGGGTGAGCCGCCGCCGACGCTGGTCGATTATCTGCCGAAGAATGCGCTGATGGTCATCGATGAGTCCCACGTCACCGTCACGCAGGTCGGTGGCATGTACAAGGGCGACCGCGCCCGCAAGGAAAATCTGGTCGACTATGGATTTCGTTTGCCGTCGGCGATGGACAATCGTCCGCTGCGCTTTGACGAATTCGAGTCGATGATGCGACAAACCGTTTTTGTTTCGGCCACACCAGCCGACTACGAAGCCGCACACACCGGCCAGGTGGTCGAGCAACTGGTGCGACCGACGGGACTTGTCGATCCGATTCTGATTGTGCGTCCGGCGTCAACGCAGGTTGATGACTTATTGTCTGAAGTAAATAAACGCGTGGTCAACCAGGAGCGTGTGCTGGTCACCACGCTCACCAAGCGCATGGCCGAGGATTTGACCGATTACCTGGCGGAAAATGGCGTCAAGGTGCGCTATCTGCATTCGGATATCGATACGGTTGAACGGGTGCAAATCATTCGTGATTTGCGCGCGGGATTGTTCGATGTGCTGGTCGGCATCAATCTGCTGCGCGAGGGATTGGATATTCCGGAAGTCTCGCTGGTGGCGATTCTGGACGCCGACAAAGAGGGATTTTTGCGCAGCACGCGATCATTGATTCAAACCATTGGCCGCGCCGCGCGTCACATCAACGGCACCGCCATCCTCTACGCCGACAAGGAAACCAATTCGATGCAAAATGCCATCGGCGAAACCAATCGTCGGCGTGCCAAACAGATTGCGTTCAATATCGCCAACGGCATCGTGCCGCGATCCGTGTCGAAAGGCATCAAAGACATGCTCGACGGTGTCTATGATCTGGATGATCGGCGTGCCGGTCAGGCGACCGAGAAAAAAGCGGCGCAGGATCGCGCGCGTTACGATGTGCTGTCGGAAAAGCAGCTTGAGACGACGATCAAGCGATTGGAGCGCGAGATGGTGGACGCGGCGCGAAATCTGGAATTTGAGAAAGCGGCGCAGACGCGCGATGAACTAAGAGCGCTACGCAATAAACTATTGATCGTCGGTGGCGGAGATTCCACCGCTGCGTAATGCTGCCAGCATCAATTCAATCGTCAATGAGTTCGCCATGAAAGTACTGTTTGTTTGCATGGGAAATATTTGCCGCTCGCCAACAGCGGAAGCGATATTTCGCAAGCTGGCCGGGGAGAATGGCTTGTCTGACCATCTCGAAATCGACTCTGCCGGCACGCACGGCTTTCACACCGGGCGCCCGCCTGACCCGCGCAGTATTGCGCACGCCGCACGGCGCGGCTTCGATCTCACCACCTTGCGTGCGAGGGAGGTTGTTGCCAGTGATTTTGATCGCTTCGATCACGTCATTGCCATGGATACAGAAAACGTGCAGCATCTGCAAGCGTTTTGTCCCAATCATCTGGCCAAAAAAATTACCCTTCTTCTCGACTATGCCCGCGATGGAAAATATCGCGAAGTCCCCGATCCATATCAAGGCCAAGCGAAAGATTTTGAGCTGGCGCTCGATCTGATCGAGCAGGGTTGCCGGGGTCTTGTCGATCATTTGCTTGAACAGCGTCGCATGATCGCCATGAAGCGCAATCGTTCGCCTTTCAAGAACTAACATGTTCGAAGGCTCGCTTTCCCTCGTCGCCTACGTCAAGATTTTTGTCGCCATGATCGTCATCGTCAATCCACTCGGCATCATGCCGGTATTCGTGGCGATGACGGCGTCACACACCGATATTGAGCGCAAAAACATCGCGAGAATCGCTGCGCAAACGGTCGCCGCAGTGCTGCTGATCTCGGCTGTTTTTGGCGAACGCATTCTCGACATGTTCGGCATATCGATCGCCAGTTTCAAAGTGGCCGGTGCCATCCTCATCATGCTGAACGCGATGTCGATGATGCAGGCGATACCGGCGCGCGACAAGCAAACGCCGGAAGAAGCCGAGGAAGCTGAATTCAAAGCCAGCATCGCCGTCGTCCCGCTGGGCATTCCGCTATTGGCCGGGCCCGGTGCAATGTCGACCATCATCATTTATGCGAGCGAGAAAAAAGTGGTGTGGCATTTGCTCGCGGTATGTGCGACTGCCGTTGGCGTCGCGCTGGTGACGTTCCTTGCGATGCGGATTGCGTCGCGTGTGGGACGACGCATGAGCACCACCACGCTCAATGTGGCGACGCGGATTATGGGTTTATTGCTCGCGGCGCTGGCGGTTGAAATTTTTGCAGGCGGCATTGTCGAGCTGATTCCCGCGTTGGGGAAGCCGGATGTGTTTCGCTATGGACAGTAGCAATGTGGATAAAGACCGTAGGCGACTGCATACAGCCAATTTCATTGCATAGAACGCCATTCAGCGCGGCCCGCGAGGCGAAAATGGCTGGAGAGCCGCGCCAGTGCTAGAGATCAATAATTCTATGTACGTCTGACTTCGCTCATCAACGCCATCAGATTGTTTTCCGTGTCGCGGAAAAACGCCATCCACAAATCGTGATCGGGCATGGGCGCGATGAGGGCTGGTTGCTGTTCGAACAGCAGACCCTTTGCGGTCATCGCCTGGCAGCTCGCGGCAATGTCAGCGACGCGAAAATAAATGATTGAAGAGGGATGGTCGAACTGCGGGTCGCGCGCGATTTCCAGCAGAAGGCGAACGCCGCCGCAATCGAAAAAAGTCATGTGCGGACCAGCATCGAACAGGTGCTGCAGACCCAGCATGTCGCGATAAAACGCGCTGGCACGTGACAGATCCTTGACGTTGATGGCAAGCTGGCCGATGTTCTGAATCGACATTTTTACCTCCTCAAAAACCGCCAGTCGCAAGCCAGGCATCCACTTGATCCAGGCGATCATTACCCCAAAATGGTTCACCATCGACAATGATGAATGGCGAGCCGAAAACACCGATTGCCAATGCGGCATCGATTTCATTTTTTAGTCGTTCCTTGACGACGGGATCGGCGATGGCCGCGAGTACGGCGGCGTGATCTTCGCCGAGTGACGCAGCGATGTCGGCAATTTTTTCAGCGGACGAAATATCGATACCTTTCGCAAAATATGTTGCGTAACACGCTTGGGCGAATTGCTGCGCTTTGACGGGTTCGCGATCTGCCAGCCAGTAAAAAGCGCGTGCTGCATTCTGGGTGCCGATGGGAAACGGGGTCGGTTGCGTATATTGAATTTTCTGGAGCCGTGCCGTGCGCAGAAAATCGCGCACCGAGTACGGCCCCTTCAACGGCACGCTGACCAATGGCGCGGTGCCTGCCGCCTTGAACATGGGTCCCAGCAAAATCGGGCGCCATGTCACGTCGCGCTGATATTTAGCGGCCAGCGCGTTGATGCGCGTCGAGGCCAGATAGCCGTACGGCGAAGAGAAATCGAAATAAAAATCGATGGCTGGTTGGACGCTTGACATGTTCGCTCCGATGGAAATTTGATGAAGTGGCGATGCGCACCAATCATAGCCGAATGCGTGGTGTCGGCGGCGCGAAAAAAATCCCCGTTCAACTTGATGTTGAACGGGGATTAATTTGTGCGCGGACGGCAGACCTTGCGGCGTGCGCAAAAGCGCGTGTGAAACCAAGCTGTTTAAATCGCGCTTTTGTCTTCACCGTCGTGGCTGTTGACTTGCTTGGTCTCGACAAATTGCAGCGGCTCGCTGGCCGTCACGCGCGACCCGCGGGGACGCGGTGTGCGACGCCGTGGCGCGGCTTCATCGGCGGGCGCGGCAACGGCCATCAACGAGGCTGGTGCCGCCACCGTCTCGATAAATACCAGAGGCTCACTCGCTGCCGCGTCGCGATTGCGACGGCGCGCCGGACGAGGCGTTGAGCGTATCGACGTTGCATCGTCGATCTGGTCAACGGCTGCCGCCTCGATGGCGCGCGTGGCGTTGATTGGCATTGCGCTTTCCGTTGACGGCGATGCGGCCATCGGCGGGACGGTCGTTACCGCTGGCTGCTGCGCTGGGGCGTGCAACGGTTGCACATATTGCTGCGTGGCAAAAACGGCTGCGGGCGCATGCACAATCGCGTCCTGAGGCGACATCAACGCGGCTGGTGCAGACGCGGTCGCAACGTGCGTGGTCGCGTGTTGCGCAGTCGGCACGTCGCTTTGCACCTGCATCGCGTGACCATCGGCCGCGGTGTTTTCCATTCCAGGCAACATCGGTGCGCCATTTTGCTCGACACGCGGCTCGCGACCCTCGCGATTGCCGTCACGACCACCGCGACCACCACGACCGCGACGGCGACGTCCGCGTCCTTCGCCTTCTTCGCCAGCCTCGACCGGCTTGGCCTCAAGTGCTGCTCTTGGTTGCTGCTGCTGACGCGGCTTCTGCGCCTGCGGGGCAAGTTCCGGGCCGCCGATGGCTGGCGCTGCGGTGTCAACCGGCTTGTCGGCGCGCGGCTCGCGGCCTTCTGCGCTTCGATTGCGCTCATTGCGCTCAGCACGGGGGCCCCGTTCCTGACCTTGCGCACCACCTTGTCCTGGCGGACGATCTTTGCGCTCGCCACGATCATTGCGTTTGCGTTCGCCATCACGACCATCGCGGCGCGCACGATCACCACCACGGCCATCGCGACTTTCGCGTGGTGGTCTTGCTGGCGTCGTGGTCAGCACGGCGGACTTTGGTTCAGGGCTTGGCGCCGAGCCGAATAGACCGGCGAAACGTTTCCATAACGAAGGTTTTACTTCACTGGGCGCAACCGCCGCACTGGTCGCGCGCGGCTTCGGCTCGACCGACATCGGTGCAGGTTGCGACGGCGTAATGCCTTTCACAATTGGTTCCGGGCGGGCAGGTTTAGCATCGAGCTCGGCCGCTTTTGCGGCGGCGACTTCTTCGACCGGACGATTGACCATCTGGTAGCTCGGCGTGCTCAGATCGAGTTTCTCCGAGTCTGAACGCAGGCGTTCGACTTCGTAGTTTGGTGTTTCCAGATGAATGTTGGGGATGAGCAGCACATTCACCTTGAAACGCACTTCCAGTTTATGAATGTCCTGACGCTTTTCGTTCAACAGAAAAGTCGCGACGTCAACCGGCACTTGCGCGTGAACCGCGCCGGTGCCTTCTTTCATTGCTTCCTCCTGAATGATGCGCAGAATGTGCAACGCCGAGGACGCCGTATCACGAATATGGCCGAGCCCATGACAGCGCGGACACGGAATGTAGCTTGACTCTGAGAGCGCAGGCTGCAAGCGCTGACGCGAAAGCTCGAGCAAACCGAAGCGGGAAATTTTGCCGGTTTGCACACGGGCGCGGTCGTAGCGCAACGCGTCGCGCAAACGGTTTTCGACTTCGCGCTGATTCTTGGTTGACTCCATGTCGATGAAGTCGATCACCACCAGGCCGCCCAGATCGCGCAGCCGCAATTGGCGGGCGATTTCATCGGCCGCTTCGCAGTTGGTGCG
>JAYVXF010000128.1:0-6386 GCA_043793345.1 Betaproteobacteria bacterium
GACAGGCTCAGGGCGAACGGGGATTCAATGAACAGTATTGGGGCAGTCTTTCAATATCATGCGACATTGAAAGACTTGACCCTGGCTCCCACTCGTAGATCCAGCATTGGTGCGGCTTGCGTGGCGTTTTGCCGCCATGAAGCGCGCCGGTGTTAGGGTTTGATTTTCCGAAGTATTTTTTCGCTACCGAAACACTTGGCTCTGCTTTTCGTCATTTTGTTAATGGTCGTGTCACGCGGCTGCGGTGGCGAAAAGCTGCGTCCATCATGATTTTTTACCCATTTATGCACAGCATGGTGGGGAGTAACGCGGAATGGTATGGAGACTCCGTGCTCCGTATATTGCGTTGGGTCTCGCGCAGGCCCGCACACCTCAGGAGAACTCATGTTTGACCACGTAAAATTCGGCGTCAGCGACTATGCAGCGAGCAAAGCGTTCTTCCTCAAGGCACTCGAACCGCTCGGCGTCGCTGTTGGCTCGGAGGGGTCGCCGGCGTACGGTGTCGAGCTTTGCTCAAAGGAGAATGCTTCATTGTGCCTGTTCCAAACCGAGGAGAAACCGGCGCATCTTCACTTGGCGTTCACGGCCGGGAAACGTAGCCAAGTCGACGCTTTCTATCGCGCGGCTCTGGAGGCCGGTGGCAAAGACAATGGTGCGCCTGGTCTGCGCCCGCACTACCACCCGAACTACTATGCAGCTTTCGTCATTGGTCCGGACGGGCACAACATCGAAGTGGTTTGCCACGAACCCGAGGCCTAATCCTTCCATCGAGGCGACGTCCACAGGCGGGCTTCGCCCACTTGCGTTCGCCCCTCGTTAGCCATCTGGAAATCGACACGACCGGCTCGAATTGACAATATGTATACAATATGCATAATACATCAATGGACATCGAATTCGATCCTGCCAAAGCGGCGGCCAATCTTCGAAAGCACAAGGTCAGCTTCGCGCATGCGGAACAAGCACTGCGCGATTCTTTCGCTGTCACGATAGAAGATCCCGATGCTGAAGGCGAGCGGCGCTTCATTACACTTGGTATTGATGCTCTTGGCCGAATACTCGTTGTCGTGCACACACCGCGCGGAAAAAGAACCCGGCTCATTTCCGCACGTAAGTCCAGTCGGGGAGAGGCGAAACAATATCATGCGTAAAGAATACGATTTCAGCAATGGCAAGCGAGGCGCTGTACTGTCCTCACCGGGCAAGACGCGAATCACCATCATGCTGGACGAAGACATCATTGAATTCTTTCGAGTGCGGGCCGAGGCCCTGGGCACTGGGTATCAGACCATGATCAACACGGCGCTTCGCTCGACCGTTGCACAGGCGAGCGGCAAACGGAAGAAAGATGCGGAACCGCTGACAGTCGGAAAGTTGCGTGAGGTTCTTCGCGAAGAGTTGCATACCTTGTAGCGTCGCAAACAGATCGCTGATATTTCCATGAAGCGCATCTGCCTTCGGTGAGTCGCTCCTGTCAGGCGCCAAATCCGCAAACGCCACTTGCGACAGCGTAACCCCAGCGCTGGCGCGCCTTTCGAGGGATTTCTTGGCTGCAATGCCCGTGGATGCTGGAGTTTCGTCTTGCAAAATCGCGAATTTAAGCTACGCCTAAAGCGACGCCGCCAAGCGGCTAGCCTGATCAATTGCGCGTTTCGCATCCAGCTCACCCGCCTCGAACGCGCCACCGACCAGATGCACTTTCACGCCTGCTGCCAAGAGCGGCGCCTGTAGCGCGCGCAACGATTCCTGCCCCGCGCAGAGGACGATGTTGTCGACTTCAATCAACGCGGGATGCTCCCGCTTCTCGCCGTAGGTGATGTGCAGGCCGCGCGCATCGATGCCTTCGTAGTTGGCACCGGCGATCATTTCCACACGTTTCTTTTTGAGCGCGGCGCGATGGATCCAGCCGGTGGTTTTGCCCAGACCTTTTCCGATAGCGGTGGATTTCCGTTGCAGCAGCGTGACGTGTCGCGCAGGTGCGCTGACTTCCGGCTTCACGATGCCGCCGCGCGCAATTGACGGGTCGCCAACGCCCCACTCTTTCATCCACATCGCGGTATCGAGCGCGGGCGAATGGCCTTCGTCAACCAAGTATTCCGAGACATCAAAACCGATGCCGCCCGCGCCGACCACGGCGACGCGCTTGCCGACCGGCTTCTTGTGCAGCAACACATCAATGTAGGAAAGCACGTGCGGCAAATCCTGGCCGGGAATTTTTGTCTCGCGCGGCGTGACGCCGGTGGCGAGTATCACGTCATCATACTTTTCGGCGGCCAACATTTCTGCGGTGGCGCGCTGGTTCAGATGCAGCCGCACACCGGTGATTTCAATGCGGCGATTGAAGTATCGCAGCGTCTCAAAAAATTCTTCCTTGCCGGGAATCTGCTTGGCCATGTTGAACTGCCCGCCGATTTCAGATGCGGCGTCGAATAAATCCACCGCGTGCCCACGCTCGGCCAGCACCGTCGCGCACGCGAGGCCTGCGGGCCCCGCACCAACGACTGCGATGCGTTTTTGTTTTGTCGTTGGCAGGTAGACCAATTCGGTTTCATGACACGCTCGTGGATTGACCAGGCACGACGCGCGTTTTTGTTTGAACACATGATCGAGACAGGCCTGGTTGCAGCCGATGCAGGTGTTGATTTCGTCACTGCGACCGCTCGCCGCCTTGATAACGAATTCAGGATCAGCCAACAAGGGACGTGCCATCGATACCATGTCGGCACTTCCATCCGCGATAATTTTTTCAGCGACATCGGGCGCATTGATGCGATTGGTCGTGACGAGTGGAATGCTGATCTCGGCTTTGAGTTTTTTCGTCACCCATGCGAACGCGCCGCGTGGCACCGAGGTCGCGATGGTCGGCACGCGCGCTTCATGCCAGCCGATGCCGGTATTGATGATGGTCGCACCGGCTTTCTCGATGGCTTTGGCAAGCATCACCACTTCATCCCACGATTGCCCATCGGGAATTAAATCGAGCATCGACAAACGATAGATGATGATGAAATCCTTGCCGACCGCTTCGCGCATGCGCCTGACGATCTCGACCGGCAGGCGCATGCGATTTTCATAGCTGCCGCCCCATTCATCGGTGCGCTGGTTGGTGTGCGCGACCAAAAATTCGTTGATGAAATAGCCTTCCGAGCCCATCACCTCGACGCCGTCGTAGCCGCCCTCGCGCGCGAGCTTGCCGGCACGCACGAAGCACTTGATTTGCCGCTCAATGCCGCTTGCTGAAAGTGCGCGCGGTGTGAATGGCGTGATCGGCGACTTGATGCGCGATGGCGCGACCGAGAACGGGCTGTAGCCGTAGCGGCCCGCGTGCAATATCTGCAACGCAATCTTGCCGCCGTCAGCGTGAACCGCGTCGGTGATGATTTTATGGCTGCGCGCGGCACTGGAGGACGCAAGGCGCGATCCGAATGGTGATAGCCAGCCCTCGATATTGGGCGCGAATCCGCCGGTCACCATCAGCCCCACGCCGCCGCGCGCGCGTTCGGCAAAATAAGCGGCGAGCTTCGGAAAATCTTTTACTTTATCTTCGAGCCCCGTGTGCATCGAGCCCATCAGGACGCGGTTTTTGAGGGTGGTGAAGCCGAGATCGAGGGGGGACAGGAGGTGCGGGTAAGGTGAGGTCAAATTGGGCTCCGGAAGGTAGGTCATCGGCAATATGCCACAGCTTGTTCGTCAACACTGAGGAATCTCCGATTGTCTGTCCCCTTCCTCGCCCCCGCAATAACGTCCATCGCTGGGGTCACGTCCCAAAACTGTTCATTTAGTTCCCGCTCGCCCTGGGCTTGTCGAAGGGTCCGTCCATCAGACCCTTCGACAGGCTCAGGGCGAACGGGGTATTTTTGGTAAACGAACAGTATTGGGTCACGTCCTGACTCAGACTCGCCCGTCTTTTGTTTTTCAATACTCCGCCAGTAAGATCGCCATGCTGCTCAGACCCCATCCTGTTCTTCATGCGCACCCGCTTTACACGAACGGAGCCGAAATGTCGATTTCACGAAGTGCGAAACCCGGGTAATTCATGTTGTGATATTCCGCCGACTCCTTCAAACACGTATAGGCCAGCTTAATCGTATGTTCGTTTCCGGTCGCGATGGCATCCCTTTGGATGCGTGGCCAATCCGCTTTTCTGTCAGGCAATGGATGATGCGGACCGTGCGGCATATTGATGACACTCAGATATGCCGCACAGACTGAAAACCAATACATGCTGAGTACATCTTCCTGATTCTCACAATAAGGCAGGACCATGCGTATTGCGTGACAACTCGTCACACCGTGAAGCATCGTGAAATGGTGATGCCCGCTGAATGCCTCGGCGATAGCCTGCGCAATTGCGTCCAGCGGGCGGGTTGAATCGAGATTGATCGGCCGAAGAAGGCGGCGAAACTCTTCATGTTCATAAAACTGGCCAATCCGACGCGCGATGCTTTGGCCGTGAGGCTTCACGCTTCGGAGCAACGCTGAATTTTCCAATACGTTCAGCAAGCGCGCTGGTTCGACACGGCTTTTGGTTCTTGGGATTTCCGGAGCAGGCAAATACGCCGATGCCCAATACGCCAATCCAAAAGCGATTTCATCTTTGTCGTTGAGATCGATTCCGTAGCCCACTCTAAGCAAGGGATGGAATGCATGACCGGCAACTCCTCTCATCAGAGGAGACACATAGGCGGCGAGCACTTCCTGTACACCATGCTTACCGATCTCGGTCTGAAAAAATTGGCGGTATGAACTCCACGCGCTAAAAGTTCCGAGATATTTCGTCCAGGTGCCACGATCAATTTGCTGATCCTGCAAAGCGCCCGTTTCAGAAACTGGCCTGCCGGTTTCAACACGGGCGTAATACTGGCGCAGCTGATCGTGGTCGGCACCCATGCGGTACAGCGCAATCAGCACCATCGGCGCATGGTTCGCGGTGACGTTGTAGTCCGCGAGCTCGCCTGTTCGGTGTCGATTTAACAATGCCTGAAGTGCGCTCCCGGATGGTTCGATTCCCTGGCTACTCATAACGTGCGTTCATCGCGATGGTGCATGTCTGCATAACTCAATGTAGGGAGCCGAACGGATCAATAGCGGATCAATAGGGTCAGATACTGACCCTATTGATAGACCCGAAAAGCATTTTACGCGCAGCGTGCGGACGGTGAACCTATCGAAGATCGCCAGGGTGTGATTCAAAAACGATTTGCACACCACACAACCACTGTCATTTCGACCGCAGGGAGAAATCTGCTGTGCGCCTTTGTCGGATACAAAGCAGATTTCTCCCTACAGTCGAAATGACAATTTTTATGCGGTCGAAATGACAATTTTTAGCTTGATCAATAATCTGATTCGCGCCACAACAATTTGAATCGCACCCAGATCGCCATTTGGCGCGGCTTCAAGGGAAAATATTGCCGCAAGTTACAGTACTGACTTCAACAAGCGCCCCATGTCTGCCGGATTCTTCGTCACTTTGATTCCGCACTCTTCCATCACGGCCAGTTTCTCCTGCGCCGTTCCCTTGCCGCCGGAAATAATCGCACCCGCGTGACCCATGCGTTTGCCCGGTGGCGCGGTCACGCCTGCGATGAAACCGATCACCGGCTTTTTCATGTGCTCTTTCATCCAGCGCGCACAGGTTTCCTCGGCGTCACCGCCAATTTCGCCGACCATGATCACCGCATCGGTTTCTGGATCGTCGTTGAACAATTTCATGACATCAATATGCTTCAAGCCATTCACCGGATCACCACCGATACCGACACAGGTGGATTGACCGAGACCCAGATCCATCAACTGACCAACCGCTTCATACGTCAGCGTTCCTGAACGCGAGACCACACCGATACGGCCTTTTTTGTGAATGTGGCCGGGCATGATGCCGATTTTTATTTCTTCCGGTGTAATCACGCCAGGACAATTGGGGCCGATCAGGATCGTCGACTTGCCGAGCATTTTTTGCCTTGTGCGAATCATGTCGCGCACCGGGATACCTTCGGTGATGCAGATTATTAATTCCAATCCAGCGTCGACCGCTTCATCGATTGCTGCGGCAGCAAAAGGTGGCGGCACGTAGATTACCGATGTGGTCGCACCGGTCTGCTTGACGGCTTCGGCAACGGTTTCAAAAATGGGAATGCCCTCATAGCTCTGGCCACCTTTTTTCGGCGTTACGCCCGCGACAAAGCAATTCGCGCCGTTGGCGTATTCCTTGCACATCTTGGTGTGGAACATGCCAGTCTTGCCGGTGATGCCCTGGGTGATGACTTTGGTGTTTTTATTGATGAGGATCGACATGATTATTTTCCTGCTTTGAATTTTGCGGCAGCAGCGACCACCCGCTCGGCCGCTTCAGCCATGTTGTTCGCCGAAATAATCGGCAGGCC
>JAYVXF010000129.1:0-6384 GCA_043793345.1 Betaproteobacteria bacterium
TTCGATGATCGAATACTTGTTTGAGATGGAAGACAAATTCGGCATCAGCCTCGGCAATTCACGTGAGCCGCTGAAGACGCTGGGGGACGTATTCAACGAAATCGACAAGGCGATGGCCGCCAAGATCGCCACGCCATAGGATGCGCAAGGTTTGTATTACCGGGCTGGGCATTGTTTCGCCGATTGGCACCGGTATCGATGCGTTTCACGCCAGCCTGCTTAGCGGCAAGTCCGGCATACGGATCATTCATCAGGGCGAAGCGCCGCTCACGTCATCACCCGTGCAGGTCGCGGGACAGGTGGACATCAATTTTGCCGGGCATCTACCGCCGACGAAAGTACCAGGCCTTGACCGCGTGAGCTTATTGGCGCTGGTCGCCGCACAACAGGCCATCAACCACGCCAATATCGGCAGTAACGTGCTCGACTTGCACAGCGCCGGTGTCTACGTCGGCACCGGTATCGGCGGCATTCATGCGCTGGAATTGGCGTATGAAGAATTTTTTTTGCGTGGCGGTGCGCGCATAAAACCGCTGTCGGTGGTGCAGGCAATGAACAACGCAGCGGCCGCGCATATTGCCATGACACACGGCTGTCACGGCCCGGTGTTGACCTACTCCACCGCCTGCTCGTCGTCAGCGATGGCCATCGGTGAAGCCTACCGCGCCATCAAGCACGGCTATGCCGACACCATCATCGCCGGCGGCAGCGAGGCGCTGCTGGCACCGGGCTCGATTGCAGGCTGGGGTGCGCTGCGAACACTGGCGCTGCCGGATGCGGCCAATCCCGCCGCGTCGTGCAAACCATTCGCCAAAGGCCGTACCGGCCTGGTACTCGCGGAAGGCGCGGCAATGCTGGTCCTCGAGGACGTGGAGCACGCGCGCCGCCGGGGCGCCAATATCATCGCCATGCTTTCCGGCTATGGCTGTCGCACCGATGCCACGCACCTCACCAAGCCCGATGCTGCCGGACAGGCGGCAACGATGCATGCCGCACTCGCCGAGGCCGGTTTGGCGGCAGAAAAAATCGACTACATCAATGCGCACGGTACCGCGACCATCGCTGGCGACATTGTCGAATCCAGCGCGATCAACGCAGTGTTCGGCGACCACGCCCGCCGCATCCCGGTGTCATCCACCAAATCCATGCACGGACACGTCATGGGAGCAACCGGTGCGGTGGAATTCATCGCGTCGTTGCTCGCGCTACAACATGATTTTATTCCGCCAACCATGCACCTTGACGAGGCAGACCCGGCGTGCGATCTGGATTACGTCGCCAATGCCGCGCGCGTTGGCGTGCGGCTCGACCATGTCATGTCGAATTCGTTTGCGTTCGGCGGCAGCAACGCGGTGTTGATCGCGTCGCGACGCTAATAGTCAGGCGCGCGCCCGCGTCCATTTCGCCAGTCGATCAAGGCTGCGCGTCATGTTCTGCGGAACGTCAAAAACGGTACGCTTTAGCTTGGCGTTAATACTCCGTTTGATGAACATTTCCGTCTCGTAGAAAACGGTGTCGCGTTCATTGTCAACGGTAATCATGTGGTAGCAGTCGCCTAGAAAAATCAACTCTTTGTCGGCCGAGCTGACACGGTCAAAAATGTACTGCGCATTGCGCGGATGCACCGATTCGTCGTCTACGGCATGCATGATAAGCAAGGGATCATTGATCATGTCCATGCGTGGAAGAACATGCGCGATGAGTGCGTCCGCCTCGGCAAGTTGGTCAAATGAAATCGATTCGCCACCGGCTTCAGACGCATGCCGGTCCTCCAGCATTTTTTTTATTGCGGCACGCATTGTTACGTTCTTCACGCCAAACGGCTCGGTCTCAACATAGCGGTAGATATTGCGAAATGGCAAATATCGCGCGATCGGCAGCAGGAATCGATACCACGGTATCGCCCAGCCATCGTAGGCCGTTGCCGGCGAGAGCAACACGATCGCCGTGACGTCATCACGCGTGGCGATTTCCATGCAGAGCGTGGCGCCCATCGAAATGCCAACGATGGAAACCGTCGCGTAGGTCAACTCGAGCGTTTGCACATGCCCGCGCACCACCTCCGCCCAGCTCTGCCAGTCTGACATCGGCGACCCGTAGGCGAAGCCCGGTATGTTCGGCGTTAGCACCGCAAGGCCGGACTGCTGTAGGATTTGTCCGAGACGCGCAACTTCAAGGCTGCTTCCGGCCAAACCGTGGATCAACAGCACCGCGTGCTGATCCATTTTGATCGGGTCGGTTGACGCAATTAAATTTGACGACAGGTCGTTCATGCAAAGCATAGTACTAAAAAACGCCCGCCTCTGGGTAGATGCCCCGATACGCAAACAAATCATCAACACCTTGCTGATATTTTTTGGCTCGCTGGCATTGCGATGGGCGCTCAATGATGTGGTGGAGCCCGATCTTCCGACGCAGTTCTTTCTGCTTGATGCACTGCTGGTGTCGGCGCTTTACGGAGTAATACCCGCATTGTTTTGTCTGGTTGCCGGCTGGATTCTGGGAGAATATTTCTTCGTGGTGCCTTATGGCGCGCTATCATCGGTGAACAAGTTTGACGTCCTCCTGACGTTGAATTATTTTTTGACCGGCTTATTTGGCATTGCCGTTTTTGAATACCTTCAACGGGTGCGATGTTCGACACGGCTGATGTTGGCGGTGTCCGAATCGCGCTACCGTTCGCTCCTCAGGCTCGATAATCACCGCATCCACCAGCAGCGACAATCGACGCGGGCACTTCGTCAGGTAAGCGATATTTTTTCGCATCTGGATCGGGCATTGCTGCTGGTCAATCAGGACAATAAATTCTTTTCCCTGCCGCTGTTTGCCGAACTCACCGGCCGGGCAAACGACCGTCATGAAGAAAATTGGCTGGCCGTTGTACATGCGGACGACAGGCGGCGGATCGAAAATGAACTCAGTGGCGTGGTGGCCGGCAAAATTGAAAGCCGCGAGCTTCGCTTCCGGTTATCTACAGACGACAACAGTTTTTTGGAGCTCGAGTGTGTATTTCGAACCTTGACACTGAGCGCGCAGCAACAGGTCTACGCGCTGCTGCTCAAGTCACCGCCACGCGACTAGAGATTCCAGCCATAGCCGACGTACCAGGTTTCTGCGCGTCGCGTCTCCACGAGGCGGCTGGCTGCCACTCCACCGGGAAGGCGCGTGATGATCGCACCAAACATCAACGAATGTTGCTTGTTGAGCTTATAGGTTCCGCTTAGCCCGACCGATGTGGTGGTGGCCTTGCCGGGCTGGTATGCCGGGCGCAGCGCGTTTGCCTCGGTCGCGCCTACACCGAAATAATAATTCGCGACCCTGCTGTTCATTGCGTCAAACGCCAGCAAGGCACCGACATCCCAATGATCGTCTTTCAACAGCGGCTTGTAGATCGAGGCACGTATCGAGTGGCCGCGACTGGATCGATTAAGGTCGGCGAAATAAGCGACGCTGAACGCGATGACATCGAAATCCCAGTCGAACGTCGGGCCGCCCTCAATGCTGTCCCGACGCTTGGCAAGTCCACGCAGCCGGGGGCCGTCTTTGGCCGAAAATCCGAAGCGTGGCTCAACTGCAAATCCCAAGCCAATTTTCTTGTTGTCACTCGCCAGAACGTAGACGCCGATACGTTCGAGCTCAACATAGAAGGTCTCGTTATAGTTGATCGACAGGATCGGTATTGGCCAGAATTGGCTGCTGTTACCGCCAACATACTTTGGAAACGCGATGACCCCCAGCCCGGCCGTACCGTTCCAGCCCGCAGTCGAATCGGCAATCGCAGCGTCGGCATGCGCGAGCGGATGGCTCGCGAGCAAAATGAGCGCGAAAATGGTGTTGAATGTTTTCAAGATTGACATCCCTTGGCAATATGATTTTTCATTTATTTCAATGTCTCGCTGCGATGCCCGGCGACCGGATAAATTGTGGTGATACAGTTGTCACTTTAGCAACGTTATTTCGCCGACAGGATTAACCGTGATTGAATCATATTCTTGCTTTGCGTGGCGCATCTTGCAAATTGCGGCGGTGTTTGTAGCATTTGCCACGAGTGTAACTGCTCAGGAACCGCCACCGACAAAAGACGCCGACAAACCAGCCAATAAGCTGACGCTCGGCAGCTACCACTTTTCAGGAACTGGCAACGCGCTCGATATTAATTTGCGCCACAGCAATGATTTCGGCAACACCTGGCTCGGCTTTTACAATGCCGCGCGGCGCGATGAACATCAGGGTCGGATCGGCTGGGACAATACCGTTGAGATCGGCGCGGCGCGGATAACACCGTCCGCGCAAATGGCATCGCGCGGGTATTTCGCATGGAGCGTAAATGTTGAGACGGGCGAGACCTGGTTTGTTGGTGCCGGGTTTGGCCGCACCAATCTGAAACCCAACTGGAATCTGAATTTTGATCCCAATGATTCGTACGCGCTCTCTGCCGGCAGGCGCTGGGCCGATGGTGAATCGATTTCACTGCAGTGGGTGCGCGACGACCGCGAAAATCCCGATCAGCGCCATTTGCATGCGGTATATCGCAAGTCTCTCGCCGGCGGCGAGCGCCTGACAATTGACGTGCTTAGAAAGCAAGGGCGCGTTGATGACGTGCTGATCCGCAAAGTGGGTGCGTCGTTCACCTATGACTGGCCGAGGTTTTTTGTACGTCTTGCCTATGACCCAAAAGTGAATTTTACGGCTGAAGACATGTGGCGATTTATCGTTGGCAGCCGATTTTAGTTGCGACCAAGTGGAGACCCTTGCTTCACTGCTGGAACAATACGGTTACGCGGCGATTTTCATCGGCGCTTTTCTCGAAGGCGAAACCGTTCTTGCGCTGGGAGGTTTCGCCGCCCAACGCGGCCATCTTGATTTGTTCACAGTGATTGCGGTTGGGTTTGTCGGCGGCTTTAGCGGCGATCAACTATTTTTTTATTTGGGCCGCCGGCATGGCGATGTTCTTCTGGCGCGATTCCCCTCACTGGCGCAACGTCTCAAGACGGTTGATGGATTGCTTTCGCGCTATCATGCGCCACTTATTTTCGGCATCCGTTTCATGTACGGCCTGCGCATTGCCGGGCCGATTGCGCTGGGAATGGGCCGCGTGTCGGCGGGCAAATTTTTTTTGTTCAATCTGCTCGGCGCGATGGTCTGGGCCATCATCGTGGTCTACGCGGGATTCTGGTTTGGTGCGACATTAGAGCTGGTCCTGGCTGACATCGAACGCGTCGAGCTGATTGGCGTGGGCATCATCGCATTGATCAGCGTGGCGCTCTGGGTACGCCACATCCTCAGGCGAAAATAACGTCAATGCACGCAGCAGATTTGAAGTTTTCATTCGGTCAGAAAATATTGGCCATCCCTCACGCGTAGCAACCAACACCAGGATTTTTCAATTTGAATTCAAACGCCCGCATCTGCCACTACATCGCAATTTTTAGTCTCATCGGCCTCATTGCGCTTTGCATCACTTGGGAAGCGTTTCTCGCGCCGCTGCGTCCGGGCGGCTCATGGCTTACGCTGAAAGCGTTGCCGCTGCTGTTGCCATTGTTTGGCATTCTGCGCGGCGAGCGCTATACCTACCAATGGGCGTCGATGTTCGTGCTGTTTTATTTTACGGAAGGCGCGGTGCGCGCGTGGTCGGACAGGGGTTTGTCGGCGAAGCTGGCACTCGGTGAGGTGGTGCTGTCGCTGATATTTTTTCTGGCCTCGATTTACTTCGCGCGCCTGACAGCGCCTAAGGCATCTAAGCCTGCTTCGCCTGCGCGCTGAATTTCGATTTGAACGCCGCGATTACGATCGGCAATACGCTCAAACCAATAATGCCAAGCACCAACAAGCCCTGATTCTGTTTGATCCATGGGATGTTGCCGAAAAAATAGCCGAGATAAACCAGCGAGCCGACCCACGCGGCCGCGCCGAACACGGTGTAGGCGATGTATTTTGCACGCGTCATCTTCGCCATCCCGGCGACAAACGGCACGTAGGTGCGCAGGAAGGGCACGAAGCGCGCCAAGACCACCGCTACGCTACCCCAACGTTCAAAAAACGCGTGGGTACGCTCCAGATGTTGCGGACTGAGAAATCGCGACTTCTCGCTAACGAAAAAATGCGCGCCGAAATAGCGGCCGACTTCGTAATTGCATACATTGCCGAGCACCGCAGCAGCGAGCAGCACCAGCACCAGCAGGTGAACATCCATCGACCCAAGCGTTGCCAACGAACCGGCAATAAAGAGCAGCGAGTCGCCGGGCAAAAATGGTGTCACCACCAAGCCCGTCTCGGCAAACACGACGACAAAAAGAATAACGTAAATCCACGCGCCGTAGGCAGCGATCCAGACCGACAAGTAGCGGTCAAGATGCAACACCAGATCGATGGCGGTGGTGATCC
>JAYVXF010000130.1:0-18913 GCA_043793345.1 Betaproteobacteria bacterium
CGCCGCTGGATTCCCGCCTTCGCGGGAACGACGGTAAAGTCGTAGATCGCCATTCGGTGAGCCTCTTCAGCCATTTGTGCTCTAAACACCGCGCCAAATAGCGATCTGCATCTTTTCATCACGAACCGAAACCTGTAGGCAGCAGCATGCCTTAGTCAACATACAACGGCTCCGCAAGCCCCGGCACATCCAGCTCACACGCAAAAATTCCCCCCGCATGAGCATCCGCCACAAGCTCACTTGTCGTCGCACCGTCGCGCGCGGTGGTGAAGTAGAGCGTGCGCAAGTCCGCGCCACCAAAGGCCACCATAGTGACGCGTTTCGACGGCACGTGAATGATGCCGGTAATTTCGCCTTCAATCGAGTAACGCAAAACGCGACTGCCTTCGTATTGCGCGCTCCAGTAATTTCCCCCACTGTCGATTGCCGCACCGTCCGGTCGCCCACCGTAGTTTGCGTCGCCGCGATTGTCCGGTCGACGGGCGAATTCGCGGCGTTCGCCAACGGTTCCCGCCTTCACGTCGAACGCGAACTGATAGATCACATGGTTCGGTGTATCGGATTGAAAAACGTGACGATTGTCGCGCGTGAACGCCATGCCGTTGCTCACCTTCACACCGTGATTTTCATCCGGCCCCCAACCGTTGCGCAGCTTGCCGCGTTCGAGGCAATAGACGCCTGCCAATGGCGCCGTGCGCGGCTCGAACATGGCGCCAGCCCAGAATCGTCCGGCTGCGTCGCAGCGGCCATCGTTGAAACGCATCTGGCTCGTGTCGTAAGGCGCGTCGGCGATTTTTTCCAGGCGCGCATCGGCAGGAGTGAAGCGGTAAAACCCATCGCGCAACGCCGCCACCAACCCACCGCTCGCGGCCAGCGCAATACATCCAGGCTCGCTAGGCATTGGCCAACGTTCGTTCATTCCCGTCAACGGGTTGAATCGATTGATTGCGCGGCCGGAAATATCCACCCAATATAATTTCTGCTCGCTGACACTCCACAGCGGACACTCGGCCAGCGCCGCCTTCGCATCGAGCACCAGTCGCACATCGCGAATTTCAAGCATCCGCAGCTTTCGTTGCGGCGCGACCCGAAAGCATAATCGTCATCGAAATTTCAAACGTCTCATTGGCGGCCAGCATTCGCATGCCGGTATCTGCGACGCCGCTCGCGGCGAGTGCGAAGGCATTGTTGATATTGGTGACGGGCTCCAGCGCGATAAAGTTGCGGCCATCGTTCGGCGCGAATACGACGATCTGCCGACACGCGTCCGACGCGTCGAGCTGCATGCGGTGGGTCGGATAGTCAAGCACGGCGCGGCGACTCCAGCCGGTGAAGCAGTGATCCACTTTCCAATTGCTCACCGGTCGCAGCTGACTGAAATCGGCCTCTGCTGGCACAAGTGACAGCTTGGTCGGGAGTGAATCGGCGTCCATCTGCCACATGCCGCGCCATTCGGTTTGCAAATGCGTATCCGGTGTCAACGGAAAATAAGGATGAAAACCCAAGCCGACTGGCATCGCTCGCGTGTCTTTATTTTTCACCGCAAGGCTCACGTGCAGTGCGTTAGCGGAGAGGCGCACGACCTGTGTGGCCTCGCACGCGAACGGCCAGTCGATGTCGGGCAGGTGTTGCAAATTCAGCTCGGCCGAATCGGCGTTGCGCTTCACCACGTTCCAGACGCGTTGCCAACCAAAGCCGTGAATTGCATGTGGCTCCGGAGGAAAGTTGGGGTGCAATAAAAAAGTCTTTTCGCCGACGATCAGTTTTGCCTGACCGAGGCGATTCGAATAGGGCACCAAGGTATACACACCCATCTGGCGGACTGATTTTTCGGCGATGGCATTGTCCGGCGCGCGGCGCAGGATGTCGTACCCCTTCCAGGTGAAGCGCGCAATCGCGCCGCCGATTTCCGGACAGAGTGCCACCTGACTATCGCCATTTTTTAATTGCACGATCATGGTTGTATCGGTCACCTTCTCATTTCTCCCGCTCGATGCGAACACAATGCGCTTCGTCCACGGCGCGAAATCCAGCCGATGGAAAACATTGCCTCGCCGTGACACCAATTATGCGAGCCACGTCATTTTCCAGAGACAGCGTCACGCATTGATTCATCACACACGGCGCCACGCGCGGCGCACCGAACAAGCGAATCTCGTCAACTGGTGCGAGAAGATCAATCTCGCCGGTATGCATCACTGCGCGCCCGAGGCACAGCATGTGACCTTCGCGTCCCCATGCAGGCAACGCATCCAGCGCTTTATTCATCACGCGCACCTGACCGCCTTCGATGCGCTCGCCGGTGTCTAAGTCATGCCATGCTTCGCCCAATGGGAAATAAACCTCCACGCTGCCGCCTGCGCGAATGATCGGCGCCACCAGCAGGGCAGCACCAAACATATATTGGCCTTCAAACGAACGTGCAACACGATCATGTGGAAATGCCAGCGGCATCGCGCGCATCAGTGGCAAACCATTGCGCGCAGCTTCGGCCGATGCGCCCATCATGTACGGGATCAAGCGATAGCGAAACGCGAGTAGTTTTTTTGCAATCGTTTCGGTCACGGCACCCAGCGCCCACGGCTCGCGTTCGCCGATGCCGTGGTAGCGAAAGTGCGAACAGAAAATGCCGTTGGCGGTCCAGCGCAAATAGAGCTCGGTGTCGGGTTGTTGGGCACCATAGAATCCACCGATGTCGGTGGCGTAGTAGGGCACACCGCTCATGCCGTAGCTTAAAGCCCCGCGAATACTCGCAGCCATCCCCTCCCAGTCGGTTTGCGGGTCGCCGCCCCATTGCATCGGAAAGCGCTGGCTGCCGATAAATCCGTCGCGGCCCCATACCATCGCCGGGCCGCGTCCGTGTGCGTCGTTGTAGCGCTGCGTGGCATTCCACACACATTGGTTATAGAGCAGCGGATAGACGTTGTGCAGGCGGCGGCCAGCGTCGCCGTTATGCGCGACCATGTCGTCTTCAACCTGTTCGCCGAAATCGGTTTTGATCACATCCACGCCATCATCGAATAACTTGTCGTGGCTGTCGGCCCAAAACTTCGCCGCGTCCGGGTGCGTGAAATCGACAATGCCCGACGGTGGCAATGGTGTAAGCACCTTGCCGAAGGGATCATCGGTCGGATCTTTCACCCAATCGAATACGGCCGCCTTACCATCGCTATTTTTAAGCAGCCAGCCTTTGCGCTCAAGCTCGGCGAATAATGGATTGTGAATCGACACGTACGGATATTCCCAGACGCAAACTTTGAGATTGAATGCGCGCAGCGTATCGAGGATTTTTTTCGGATTGTCGAATCTGCTCTTGTCCCACTCGAACGCGAACCGCGTTCGCACCTCCCATGCCGCACGCCCGTCGAGCGTGATCACGTCACACGGGATGCCACGGCGGCGCAACTCGGCAGCGGTGTCGATCGCGTCCTGCGGCACTTTGTAATAAGCACGCGACAGCCACATGCCGTAGCTCCACAGCGGCGGCACGGCTGCACGACCGGTGAGTGCGGTGTAGCGGTCAATAATAGTCGCCGGCTCGCCAGCGAACAGAAACAGGTCGAACACATCGTCTTCGACTTCCAGCACGTAAGTCCGATGCGACCATTGCGGGTAACCCACACCGTGCCGCGCGATGCCGGGCGTGTGCGCCAGCAGCCCCCATCCGTCAGGGCTCCAGCAAAAAGGAATGTTTTTGTACGAGAGTTCGGTGTTGACACCGAGCGCATCCTCGGTGCGACCGCGTACCAGTTGGCCGCGCTTGTTGAGCGGGCCGAATTTTTCGCCGAAACCGTACACGGCGGTGTCACTGTTCAACGCAAACGACGCGCACCAACGACGCGGTTCGTCGCCGTGCTGTAAGCCGAATGCAGGCAGGCGTGTGCGGCCACGAAAGTGCTGATCGGTAATAGACGCGAGTACCGTCATGCCCGCTTTCGACAGCGTGAGGCGCAGTGGTGCTGCGTCAATCGTGAGTGTGATGTTGCCACTGCTGACGCGCCAGCCCTCACCGTGCGGCGCGACGGTGAGCGTGCCGCGTGCGACAGCCTGTTGCAGCAAGCCATAGTCAGGAAGCTGCGATTGGCCGACGGTGAGACGCAATGTGTCAAGCGCGTGCGCCGATACCTTGAGCGCGACGCCATCGACGTCAAAGCTCGCGCAGCTTGCATCGGCCGATACAAAGCGCACTTCGCTCAAGCGTTGAAAATTGCTCTGCTGAAATTCGTCGGAGGACAAGTGTCCGCTCCCTGTGTAAATCGTGCGGCCTCAGCGCATGTCTGCTGTACCGCAAAAACGAATAAAAGTCCAGCTTTGGTGCGCATTTCGAGGCATTTTATGCCTGTGAGCCGCACCAGTTCTGGTGTTTACTATCCCTTCAAACCTCCGGAGGTCAACCCGCTCACCACCCGTTCCTGAAAAATCAGAATCACCGTGACCACCGGCACCAGCGCGATCACCAGTGCTGCTGAAATGGTCGGCCACGGAAACGAAAATTCTCCCTGATACATCTGGATGCCAACCGGCAACGTGCGGTACGCCACCGCCGCGTTCATCGACATCGACAACAAAAATTCGTCCCACGCATTCACAAATGCGAGGATACCCGCCGTGAACACACCGGGCGCGGCCAATGGCATCACCACGTGCCACAGCGCGCCCAGACGCGTGCAACCATCGATCATCGCGGCGTTTTCGATGTCCTTCGGTATGTCCTGAAAAAAGCTGACCAGCACCAGCGTGCAGATCGGCAGATTCAGCACGGTATACGGCAGCACCAGCGCGGTATAGGTATTGAGCAGATTCAATCCGCGCATGATCTCGAACAGTGGCACCATCAGTGTCACCAGCGGAAACATCGACACGGCAATGATTGAGGTGAGAATCAGGTTACGGCGTTTGAGATTGAGTCGCGCAATCGCATAGGCAGCCAGCGTGCTGATGAAGAGTGCCAGTAACATCGACAGACTGGCGACGATGACGCTGTTGAGTAAATAGCCCGGCAGTGGTTGATCTCGGAAAGCGGCAAAGTAATTGGTCAACACCGGATTCTGCGGCCAGTAAGTAATCGGCTTGGCCGTCAGCTCGACTTCGTTTTTAAGCGACGTAAACAGAATCCATACGGCAGGGAAAAAACCGTTGAGCAACACGATGGCGGCGGCGAACCAGCGCAGGCGTTTGGCGGTGAAGAAATCATTCTTCAATCTTTATCTCCGCGCACGTAACGCAAATACACCCACGTCGTTGCCATCGACAGCATGAACATGAACACCGCCAGCGTGGAACCGTAGCCGAGATCGAGATAGTCGACGGTATTGAGCTGGATATACATCGCCAGTGTTTGCGATTCTTCACCGGGGCCGGGCATGCTGAAGGGAATATCGAAAGACTGAATCGCGGTGAGCGTACGAAAAATCAGCGCGACCAGCATCGACGGCACCAGCAGCGGTAACGTGATCTCGACGAACTGCGTCCATTTCGACGCGCCATCGACTTCGGCTGCTTCGTAGAGCGACGCCGGAATCGTCTGCAGTCCCGCGAGCAGAATCAGCGCCATGAATGACGACGTCTTCCAGATGGCCGCAATGCAAATCGCCATCATCGTGAGACCCGGTGAGTTGAACCAGATCTGCGGCTCACCACCGAAGCGACGAATGATATCGTTGATAATGCCGTACTCGCTATGGAAAAACCACGCGAAGATCAGGCCGACGAATGCCAGCGGCAACGCCCACGGCAGCAATAGCGCAAGACGGATCGGCCCGCGAAACCGAAACGGCATATTGGCCAGCATCGCCAGCCCCAGCCCCACCACCAGCGCACCGGGCACCGTGACGAAGGTGATGATCAGGGTGTTTTTCACCGCGCGCCAGAACATGCTGTCGTGAAGCGCTGCTGCGTAATTGTCGAAACCGACAAAGCTCGTCGGCAATCCGCGCGACAGCCGGATGTCGAAAAAACTATTGATAAGCAGCGTGGCAACCGGATATGCGACGATGACGGCGATGAACAACAGTGCTGGTATCAGCAAGGCCCACGCGAGAGCCGTTTCGCTGGGGTCGAGAATGCGGTCATGCAGTCGTCTTGTGCCCATAGCCTATCTCAAGGCCCGTGCCACGCGCTGCTCGATTTCATCCAGCGCCTGCGGCGGCGTTTTCACACCCGCCATCACCGTGTTGGTGTTGATGCGCAACGCATCCGAAATGGCGCGGTACATGGGCGTTACAGGACGCGCTCTGGCAGTCTCCACCACCGGCAGGGCATCGGCGAACCACGGCACCGCAGCAAGCACCTCCGGGTCTTTGTACACCGAGGGAAACACCGGATGGAACGAGCCTTTGAGTGCCAACTGCTTCGATACTTCCGGACTCGATAGCCACCGCACCAGCGCGACTGATTCCGCTTTGTGTTTGCCGTACGCCGACACCGACCAGTTCCAGCCACCCATGCACGAGACGGACTTCCCACCCGGCATCGCCGGCAGCTTGATCACACCCACTTTGTCTTTGACGCGCGTGTCGACACCGCTTTGAAAATGATTCCACGCGTAACCCCAGTTCACGCCAAAGATCACCCTGCCCGCCTGGAATTCCTTGCGCGTGTCGTCGGTGCCGACCTCGGCGCTATTCTTCTTCGCCACGCCCTCGCTCACCATGGTGCGCCACATATTTAATCCAGCCTCGGCCTTGCCGCGCTCAAACGACATCTTGCCATCTCGAATGATTTCGCCGCCGAGACTCCAGTACGGAAGCAGGAACGTACACACCGCACCTTCGACCGCTTTGCCCTGAAAACTCAGGCCTTGCAGATTGGGATCATTCTCGCCACGCTGAATTTTTTTCGCCACGCGCGCCAGCTCCGGCCACGTCGTCGGCGGCGGCTCGTGGTATTTCGCCAGTAAATCCTTGCGGTAATAGAGGAATAATGAATCTGCCAGCGCGGGTAAGGCGATCACCTGATTATTGACGGTATTGGCTTCGCGATACGCGGGCAGGTAGCGTGACATGACGGCTTCGCGCGCGTTGCCCAAATACGCATCGAGCGGCTCGGCCCATCCGGCGGCGGCAAACTGAGCCGGGCGGATTATGTCGATGAGAAATATATCGAGCGTGGTGTCTTTCGCCGACAGCACCATATTGAGATATTTCTGGTGCAGATCCGACGTTGCGCCGCCCACTTCCAGCGATACTTTTACGCCGGGGTTGGCCGCCATGTATTGCGCAAAAAGATCGCGCATGATGTCCGGGCGCTGCTGGCCGCCGATGTAGGCTTTGAGGTGAATTTGCGAAGAGGACTGCGCGCGTGCAGGAATAAAAAATCCTGCCAATAACAACGAAATCAGGATCAGGTATCGCATGGCGACTAAGCTGCTCACCTAAGCGGCTCGCAGCACGCTGCCGCTCGCCGCGTCGAACAAATGAAACTTGTCCATATTGACCCACACCCCCGTCGATTGATCGGGCTTGAACAATACATTCGGCGGCAGGCGACCGGTCAGCTCACCACCCTCGCAGGCCAGCGTCACCAAGGTCTCCGCACCCAGCGGCTCAACCACCACCACCCGCGCATCGAGCCGCACGTCGTTTACACACGTGCGCTCAACGCCAATATCTTCCGGACGAATGCCAAATGTCACCGCGCGACCGGCGAGCGTGCGGTGGTAGTCCTGCTGTGTCGGGATCGGTAATCGTTGCGCGCTATTGCCCAGCGCCACGCACGCCCGGCCTTCATCCATCGCAATCGTGGCGGTGAGAAAATTCATCGGCGGCGAACCGGTGAATCCCGCCACGAACTTCGATACCGGCCTGTTATAAATTTCATCCGGCGTGCCGACCTGCATGATATTGCCGCCCGATAGCACGACGATGCGTTCGGCCAGCGTCATCGCTTCGACCTGATCGTGGGTGACATAAATGGTGGTGGCACCGATGCGTTGATGAAGCTTCTTGATTTCGGTGCGCATTTCAGAACGCAACAGCGCGTCCAGATTCGACAGCGGCTCATCGAACAGAAATAATTTCGGCTGACGCACGATTGCGCGACCCATGGCGACTCGTTGTCGCTGACCGCCGGAAAGCGCGCGAGGTTTACGGTCGAGCAGATGATCGATCTTGAGAATCGCCGCTGCTTCTTTGACGCGCTTGTCAATGTCTGAGGCGGCAAATTTGCGCAGCTTCAAGCCGAACGCGAGATTGTCGAATACGTTTTTATGTGGGTAAAGCGCGTAGTCCTGAAACACCATCGCGATATCGCGTTCGCGCGGTGGCAGATCGTTGACGACGCGGTCTTCGATGGAGATGGTGCCGCGGCTGATCGCCTCCAGGCCCGCCACCATGCGCATCAATGTGGATTTGCCGCAGCCGGATGGACCAACGAAAACGACAAACTCGCCACGGTGAATTTCCAAATCAATGCCATGCACGACCTTGATGCCATTGTCGTAAGTCTTTTCGACTTTCTCGAAGTTGACGCCGGACATGGGAACTTAGTAAACGCCGGTATTCAAAGCGGGTTTGGCAGACCCGGCCAGCGCCGGTTTCATCGCTGCAAAGAACGCATTGGCCTGCCGCATCATCATGCCCATATCCGATGCAACGGCCACGTAGTTATAACCGTAGCCGATGAACTGCTGCACCATTTCCGGCGTGGGCCCGACGATGCCGATCGGCTTGCCGATTTTGTTTGCGCGCGCCGCCGCGTCTTTCAATGCGGCCTGCACTTCGGGGTGTGCGATGTTGCCGATTTGTCCCATCGCAGAGGACAAGTCTCCCGGCCCCATGAACAGCGCATCGACACCCTCAACGGCGGCGATCTCCTCCAATCTTTCGATGGCTGATGGCGTTTCCAGCTGGATCATGCGAAAGATGCCTTCGTTGGCGCGTTTGCCGTAATCAGGCGCGGTGCCGTAGCGGCTGGCGCGGTGCATCGCGGCAAACCCGCGCATGCCGGGATTGGTGTCGTCTGGTTGCGGATAGCGGGTGGAAGCAACCGCGCGCTCGGCATCTTGCGCATTCTGCACAAACGGAAACATCAGCGTCTGCGCACCGATATCCAGCGCGCGCTTGACCAGAACGATGTCGTTCCACGCCAGACGAATCACCGGTGTGGCTTTGGTGCCGGCAATCGCCTGCAGGATGTGATACGTGTCCTTGTAGTCAATCGGCACATGCTCCATGTCGACCACCAGCCAGTCAAAACCGATGCAGCCCATCGCTTCGGCGGTCGATGCCGTGCCGGACATGAGCCAGGTGCCCAGCGGAATGCTCGGCTCGGAAAGCAGTGCGCGAAACGGATTGTTGAACGGGTCCATGTTGATCTCAGTAAATGGGGGGCTCGGGCGTTGCTGCATTGCCCATGAGGAAGTCAAAGTCGCAGCCCAGATTGGCCTGCGTGGCGTGCTCGATGTAGAGGCGGGTGAAACCACGTTCGTAAATCCGCGCTGGTGCTTTCCATGCGGCTCGACGGCGCGCAAATTCGTCATCGCTGACTTCTGCATTCAAGGTGCGCGCGTCAATATCGAGCGCGACCACGTCACCCGTCTGCACCAACGCCAGCGGCCCGCCGACCGCCGCTTCCGGTGAAACGTGAACCACGCAACTGCCGAAATGCGTGCCACTCATGCGCGCGTCGGAAATACGCAGCATGTCGCGCACACCCTGTTGCAGCAGTTTTTTGGGGATCGGCAAATTGCCCCACTCCGGCATGCCGGGCGCGCCGACCGGGCCGCCGTGCTTCAACACCAGCACCGTGTTTTCATCGACTTCGAGATCCGGCCGATGGATTTCGCCAAGCATCTGCGCATTGGATTCAAACACCAATGCGCGTCCCCGATGCTTGAAGTATTTTGGGTTCGCCGCAGATGGTTTGATGACGGCACCATCGGGACAGATATTGCCACGCAGCACCGCCAGCGCCGCACCCGGTGCAACTGCATGAGCAAGACTGCGAATCACGTCCGCATCGAGACATTCGGCGTCAGTAATATTTTCACCAAGCGTTTTCCCCGTGACGGTCAACGCGTCGAGCTTCAGATACGTGCGGATTTCCTGCAACAGTGCCGGCATGCCACCTGCGTAGAAAAAATCTTCCATCAGTTTGTCGCCGGAGGGAAATAGATTCGCGATGACGGGAATCTGTCGCGCGGCTTGGTCCATCTCATCAAGCGTGAGAGTCAGCCCCGCGCGCCCGGCAATGGCGATGAGGTGAATGGCGGCGTTGGTGGAGCCACCCAGTGCCATATAGGTCGCAATGCCATTGGCCAGCGAGTCTTTGGTAAAAAAACGTGAAGGCTTGAGATCCTCCCAGACCATGTCAACAATGCGCGCGCCACTTTCCGACACCATCCGCACGTGGTTCGCGTCCATGGCCGGGATGCTGCTGGCCCCCGGCAGCGTAAATCCCATCGCCTCCGCAATCGAGGTCATGGTGCTGGCCGTTCCCATCGTGTTGCACGTACCGGGTGAACGCGTCATTTTCGCTTCGAGCCTGATCCACTCCGGCTGCTTGATATTGCCCGCGACGTATTCGTCCCAGAATTTTTTGGTGTGCGTCCCGGCGCCTACGCTCTGGCCTTGGTAGCGATCATTCAACATCGGCCCTGCGGGACAAAAGATGACCGGGATGTCCATGCTGATCGCGCCCATCAGCAGCCCCGGCGTGGTCTTGTCGCAGCCGCCGAGCAGCACGGCACCGTCAACAGGATGCGACCGGAGCAACTCCTCGGTTTCCATTGCCAGAAAATTGCGGTAGAGCATCGTGGTCGGCTTGACCATGACTTCACCCAGAGACAGCGCCGGAAGTTCAACTGGAAATCCACCTGCCAGCAGGATGCCCTGACGAATTGACGCCGCGCGCTCGCGCAAATGCGCATGGCACGGTGAGAGATCCGACCACGTATTGATGATCGCGATCACGGGACGGCCGAGAAATTCTTCGCGCCTTAAGCCACGTTGTTGCAATCGCTGTCGGTGCGCGAACGAACGCATGTCGTCTTTTGCCAGCCAACGCTGGCTGCGAAGCGACTCCAGAGCGCGACGTGGTGGGGTGGCAGACACAGATGACCTATGTGGTAAAACCGGTAGAAGCGAAGATTCTATCCCCACCATGCAGGCAATAGCGATGTTGACGGGCGTCTGAGCTGCCGACCCCCGTCATCATTCATCCGTCAGTCTGCTAGAAATCGAGGCGTGCGTTTATCCCGAAGTAGCGCCGGTCATCACGCGGGACTGCCCGCACAATGAACGCGCCACCCGTTGCCAGCGCTGCGGCGTAGGATTTGTTGGCGAGATTTTTGCCGAGAATGGCGACGCGCCAGCCTTTTGCGCCATCAGAAACCGCGACGGTTGCATTGAATATGCCGTAGGCACTCTGATAGGCATCCGGCGCCTGCGTGATGTCGAAAAGCACTTTGCTTTGCCAGTTGTAGTCGCCACCAACATCGAGGGTCAGACCACTGCCGATCGGCGTTTTGTAGTTGGCCCGCACATTGATGCGCGAGTCAGGCGAAAACGGTAATGGCTTGCCATCGACGTTACAGCTCGCCGATGCACCCACCGGGCAGTTGAACTTGTCGATGCGCGCCTTGATGCGTGCAGCGGCTCCTGACAGCGTGAACTCTTTCGACAATTTCGCCGCGAAATCGACTTCGACACCCTTGGTCGATACATCACCGGCATTGATCAGGCGCGTGATGACCGTGCCGACCACCAAATCCTGGATGTTGGCCTGATAGTTTTTGTACTTGCTATCAAAGACGGCGACGTTAAAACGCACGCGGTTATCGAGTGCGGTCGTCTTCAAGCCAAGCTCGTAGGTGTTCGACGTTTCGGGTTTCAGCGGAATCGAATCGCGCGCGACCGTGCCGCTGAAGGGCAGCATGTTGAAGAACACATTAAAGGCCGGCCCCTTGTAGCCGCGTGAGCCGGTCGCATACAGCATCGTGTCCTTGGTCAATTCGAACTGCGGGCCGACCCGACCGGAAACACCATTTTCCTTGGTTGATCCATTGCTCGATGTGGCCGGTTGCACGCCGGCAATCGCCCCAGCCTGCGTTGACGTGCGCGCATGGTAATACGAGAGATCATCGGTGGTGTAGCGCAGCCCGGCAATGGCGCGCAACTCATTGGTGAAGTTGAAAGTGCTTTCGCCGAATACCGAAGCGCTCTTGCTGCGGATACCGTAGTTCGCAATGCCGGTGTCGAACGTCGTTGTCGCTGCGGTACAAGGCACCAATCCCGACGGCAATGCCGCTGCCGTGCTCGCCGCACAGCGGGTGACATCGCGCTGATAGCGCTCGTCGTTCTTGGCATTCATATAAAAAATGCCGGCAACATAGTCAACAAACTTTCCCTTCGGCGACGCGACGCGGATTTCCTGGGTGGTCTGATTGAAATCGAGATTGCCGGTGTCGGCCTGCTGGACAAACTGCCGGTACACCATCGACAGGCGATCCTGATCCTGGAACTGGTTGTTTTTCCATTTGCGGTAAGCTGTGATGGAGGTCCAGGTATGCGAACCAGCCGTCCAGTCGATCTGTGCGGACAAACCGGAATTGGTATCGGCAACCCGCGTTTCAATCTCGCTGTTGATGTTGCGGTTGTTGGCCGAGGGGATGACGGGCAGGATCGCGGCAGCGAACAAAGGGTTCACGGTAACGATGCCGAGCGGATACGATGTCAATGTCGTGCCAACGACGACACCCTGCGGGCCGTTGTCGCGCGCTTTTATGTAGTCGGCAATGACGGTGACCTTCACGTCCTTGTTGGGTGTAAATTCTAATTTGCCGCGTCCGCCATCGCGTTTGTAGCCGTTGACTTTGCTGCCATTAAAGACGTTGGTCACGTTACCGTCGTAGTCGCCGTGAAGCAACGACACCGAACCGCGCAAAGTATCAGGCTGCAATTCGCCCGACGCGCCCACCCGCAGCCGCTTTTCATTGCCCTGAAAGTAAGCCAGGTCAATGTAGCGCTGGGTATCGCTTGAGGGCGCTTTGCTGATGATATTGATCACGCCAGCCGAAGCATTCTTGCCGAACAATGTCCCCTGCGGCCCGCGCAAAACTTCAACGCGATCAATGTCCACCAGATCAAGCGTCGCCTGGCCCGGGCGTGCGTAAACGACGCCGTCGACTACGGTGGATACGGTGGGCTCAACGCCGGGAGATGTGGTGATCGTGCCGACGCCGCGGATAAACAGCGACGTATCCTTGTTCGACGCGCCGGTGCGGAAATTGACCGTCGGCGTTTGTGTGGTGATTGCACCAAGGGTATTAAGATTGCTTTGCTCAAGTTGTTCGCCGCCGAGAACGGTGATTGCGATCGGCACGGATTGCAGCGGCTCGCTGCGCTTGGTGGCGGTGACGGTGATGGTATCGAGCTTGTCAGAGGCCTCGGCTTTTGCCGCCGTTGCAGGTGGCTGCTGTGCATGAACGACACCGGCGACGAGCACGGCAATCGTTGACATGGCGGGCAATAGCAGGTGTCGCACACCCACGGACTTATTCACTTTGCTGGCGAGTTTCATGCATTTCTCCTTGTCCCTGTAATTTTTTTGAGCTGACACTTTGCCGGACGTGCAAGCTGGCAGCTGGCTGAAAGACGATCAAGCACTTTTAATAGACGCATCCCGCCGAATACTCTATGCAGTGATTCTGGCAAAGTCAAGTAGGTCATCTATATGAGTTGGGTAACTTGGTGTTTTCGCCACAAATTGTCGCTGATGATTGCTTCACGGCATCCGCTGGCGACGCAATATTGCGCCGCATCAATCGCGCGGCGCGAGACGGTGCGGGCATGGTTGAACAGCCAGTCAGATTTTGATCTCGCGGAGGTGCTGTGTCCGGCTGGCATAATTGTCAGGACGAAAAATATTTACCCGCCATCAGACACATCTCAACCACGGTTTGCACATTCCCGTTCCAGAAGAAAGAGCCGCATGAGCACCCACAAATTCTCCGGCATCATCCCGATTCTGGCGACGCCATTCAATGATGACGAAAGCCTCGATCTCGCTTCCATGCAGCGCATGATCGAGTTCATGCTGACGTTGGGCGTTGACGGCATCACCATTCTTGGCGTGCTCGGTGAATCCAATCGCCTCAACGATCACGAGCGTGAGGCGCTCATCAAGTGCGCCGTCGCCACGGTCGCCAAACGCATTCCCGTCATCGTCGGCACCAGTCACGCGGGCTCGGCAGCGGCCGCTTATCTGTCCTGCATGGCAGAGGATCTGGGTGCCGATGCGGTGATGGTCGCGCCGGCCAAAGAGCCGGTTGCAAACGATGAGCGCGTCCTTGAGTACTACGCTCGCATCGCCAATCGCACTGCGCTTCCCATCGTGCTACAGGATCATCCGGCATCCACCGAAGTACAGATGCCGGTGCCGCTGATTTTGCGCATCGTGAAAGAAGTCGCGTCGGTCGTCTGCATCAAAGCCGAGGCGGTGCCGACACCGCCGAAAGTTCGCGCGTTGCGTCAGGGACTGTCGCGTCCGGTCGCGATCCTTAGTGGCCTCGGTGCGTTGTATGCGCCGTTTGATCTTGAAGCGGGATCTGATGGCTTCAACACCGGTTTCGCATTTCCGGAAGTGTTGATGGCGATGGTCAACGCGGCGCAGGCGAAAGACCTTGATCGCGTTCATGCGCTGTATGCGCGCTTCGCCTCGCTGATTGTTTTTGAGCAGCAGCCGGGCTTGGCGGTCCGCAAGGAAATATTGCGGCTGCGCGGATTCATTACTTGCAATCGCGTCAGACATCCGGGTGCCACCATCGCGCCCGCAATCGCCGCCGATGTCGCCGCGCTCATCGCGCGCACACTGCCGAACATCGACATCACCAAACCAGTCAGCCTATGAACGGCACACGCCTGTTGCTCGACAAATACGACGCGCGACTCAAAACGCCGTTTGCAACCCTCGGCATTATCAGTAGCGACACGCATCTATTGCACATTCATTTTTTGCCGATGGACGTGACCGCAAAAGCACCGAAGACCAACACCATCGCGCATCTCGCCAGTGTGCAACTGATGGCCTACATCGATAACCCGGAATTCAAATTTGATCTGCCGCTCAAGCTCGGCGGCAGCAAACACCAACTCGATGTGTGGCAGGCGATGCAGAAAATTGTTGCGGGCTCGATGCTGACCTATGGTGAGCTTGCCACGCAAATTGATTCGTCGGCTCGCGCAGTCGGCACCGCCTGCGGAAAAAATCCTGTCCCCATAGTCGTGCCGTGTCATCGCGTCGTGGCAGCGAACGGGCTCGGTGGGTTTATGGGCGGCAAGCAGAGCGACCCGTTGCGCATCAAGCGCTGGTTGCTTGCGCACGAATCATCAAGCGACGATTCATCGCTGTTCTGATGACACGCGACGCCATCATCGATCAATTCGCCGACAGTCTTTGGCTGTCCGATGGATTGGCGCGCAACACGATTGAAAGCTACGGACGCGATATTTCGCAGCTTGCCGACTGGCTGCAAACGCAAAATGCCGGGACATTGCTGACGGTCGAGCCGCAACATTTACAGGCTTTTCTCGGCCACCGTATCGAGACATTGCATGCGAGCCCGCGCTCAACCGCGCGACTCACGTCGGCGATGAAACGATTCTTCCAATACCTGCTGCGTGAGAAGTTGACTGCAACCGATCCGAGTGGACATCTGGAGTCGCCAAAACTCACACGCGGATTGCCGCAAACACTGTCCGAAGCGGATGTCGAAGCGTTGCTCGCAGCGCCCGATGAACACACCTCGCTGGGACTGCGTGATCGCGCCATGCTCGAAACGCTCTACGCGAGCGGGCTGCGCGTGACCGAGCTGGTGACATTGAAAGTCGCGCAGGTGAGCCTCGACATGGGCGTGGTACGGGTGATGGGCAAGGGCTCCAAAGAGCGCCTCGTGCCGCTCGGTGAGGCCGCATCCGATGTCATTCAGCGCTATCTCGATTCGGCACGCGTTGAAATTCTTGGCAGCAAAAAATCTGACGACATGTTTGTCACGCAGCGTGGCCGTGCCATGACGCGGCAAATGTTCTGGCACATGATCAAGCGCTACGCGATCAAAGCCGGCGTGAACAAGCCGATCTCGCCGCACACGCTGCGACACGCCTTCGCCACCCACTTGATCAATCACGGCGCAGATTTGCGGGTGGTGCAAATGCTGTTGGGACATGCCGATATCACCACCACGCAGATTTATACGCACGTGGCCAAGGAAAGGTTAAAGCAGATTCATGCGCAGCATCATCCGCGCGGGTAAGTTTTCGGCAGCGGAATTACTTGGCATATTGACGCGTAGAACGCCTATACATGCGGCGTTTCAGGCGTTTTTTCCTCGAACGGTGCGCCAATGCTAGACTTTGATGAACACAACAACTTGTCATTTCGACCAAAGGGAGAAATCTGCTGTTGTTTTACCGAGTACAAAGCAGTTTTCTCCCTTCGGTCGAAATGACAGTATCAATGACAGTAACGCGTTTTATTTTATGACCAAACATTCCGAAACCCCCGCCACCGCAATGCTCAAACTACACGGTGTGACGTACACCGAACACGTTTACGAATACGTCGAACACGGCGGCACCAGTGTCTCATCCATTTCCCTCGGCGTCGATGAACACCACGTTGTCAAAACGCTGATCTTCGAGGACGACAAACGCCAGCCGCTGTGTGTGCTCATGCATGGCGACCGCAAAGTGAGCACCAAGGAGCTGGCGCGACAAATCGGTGCCAAGCGCGTGGCACCGTGTAAACCAGAAGATGCGACGCGCCATTCGGGTTATCAGGTCGGCGGCTGTTCGCCGTTCGGATTGAAGAAACCGATGCCGGTTTATCTGGAAGCATCGATCCTGACGCTCGAGCGCGTTCTCATCAACGGTGGTAAACGCGGATTCCTGGTGGGGATGTCGCCGCAGGATATTGTGCGGGTGGTGACGCCGACGCTGGTACACGCGGCGTTGGTGGAATAGCCGAATTTGACTGCGCGTTAGCGTCCGAACAAGCGCAGCAGCAAAGTCGCTGCAACGCTGATTAAAATCGTGCTGGTGACCGGCAAAAAATATTCGCGGCCATTGCGCCTGAATCGCAAATCACCCGGCAGTTTCCACAGCCCACATTTTGCGAGCTGCGGCGCGAACAGCCCCAGCAGAATCACCACGACAGCCAGTACCAGAATCCATTTGATCATTATTTGCGATCAACTATTTCTACGCCGACATGCTGTCGCCAAACCCTGCAATTTCTTGCGCGTCCGCACCCTCACGCCGCCGCGCAATCGTCACGCCGACCATTTTCACACCACGCATGTGATTGATTTTGGCCACGCTGATCTTCACCCACTGCGCCTTGAAATCGTGCAACACCACGGCGGCAACATGTTCGGCCAAGGCTTCGAGCAATTTGAAATGCTGGTCTTTCAAATCGCTGCGAATCCGCTCCACCACTTTGCCGTAATCGACCGTGTCGCGAATGTTGTCGCTCTCGCCGGCCGGGTGCGTGTCGATGCCGATTTCAAGATTGAAATCGAGCGTTTGCGGGGAAAGTTTTTCCCATTCATAAATGCCGATCCACGCGTCGGCGCGCAGCTCGCGGATGAAGATTAAGTCCATGTAAGTATTGTAAAGTATGCCTATGATAAATACCGCGATTGCGATCACTGTCGCTTACCTCATCGGCTCGTTGTCGTTCGCGGTGATTGTGAGCTGGGCGATGGGCTTGCCGGATCCGCACAGCTATGGCTCCGGCAATCCCGGCGCGACCAATGTGCTGCGCACGGGTAAAAAACTCGCGGCGATTCTCACGCTGTTAGGCGACGCAGGCAAGGGCTGGTTCGCGGTGTGGCTCGCGCAAAAATTCGCCGCCGACTTCGGACTCACACCCATCGCCATCGCCGGTGTCGTGATCGCTGTTTTCCTCGGCCATCTGTTTCCGGTGTACTTCAAATTTCTCGGTGGCAAAGGCGTGGCGACCGCGTTTGGTATTTTATTGGCGATCAATGTCTGGCTGGGTCTTGCGAGCTTATCGACCTGGATCATCATCGCGTTTTTCTTTCGTTATTCCTCACTCGCAGCGATTGTTGCGTCGGTGTTCGCGCCGCTGTATTGCTTTTTTCTGTTTGGATTTTCTGCCGCGTTGCCTGCGGTGATTTTGATGTCGGCGCTGCTGGTGTGGCGGCATCGGGAGAACATCCGAAAACTGATGGCGGGAACGGAGTCGAGGTTGGGGGCGAAGAAGCCGGATGCGGATGGCGCTGCGGAAGAAACTGCATAATCTCAACTGAGCGTAACTGGACACAGATGCCTCGCCTCAAAACCATCGGCCGATACCTCCTCGGCATATTCTTCATCGCCGCAGGCATCAACCACTTCGTCAACACGTCCCTGTACCTCAGCATCATGCCGCCCTACCTGCCGTGGCATCTCGAACTGGTCTACATCAGCGGCGTGGCGGAGGCAGCGCTCGGTTTCTTGCTACTGATCCAACGCTATGCTGTGCTGGCCGCATGGGGTCTCGTCGCTTTGTGCGTTGCGGTATTCCCGGCAAACGTACACATGGCGATGCATGCAAATCTCTACCCCACGATTCCCGAGCTGGCGTTGTGGCTGCGGTTGCCTGCGCAGGGGCTGTTGATCGCGTGGGCCTGGTGGACCACGCGTGAGTAGGCGGTAGACGACAGCCATGCGCATCATTGCGACGCCAACGCTCACGCTTGAGCCACAGACGGTTGCGCATGCGGAGGAAATGTTTGTCGTTCTCAACGACCCGGCAATTTACGAATATGAAAATGAACCGCCACCGTCGCTCGAGTGGTTGCGCGCGCGATTTATAAAACTCGAAGCGCGCGAATCTGCCGACGGACAACAGCAATGGCTCAACTGGGTGATTCGACTGCCAACGTCCGAACTCATCGGCTTTGTTCAAGCGA
>JAYVXF010000131.1:0-1851 GCA_043793345.1 Betaproteobacteria bacterium
ACCCGACGGCTCCATGATCGCGCGCGTGTCCTGAAAAATATCCTTGATGGCGGCGCATATTTCGTCGGTATCGACCAGCACTACCTCATCGACCAGCGCTTGCGCCAGACGAAAAGTTTCTTTGCCAACCTGTTTCACCGCGACACCATCGGCGAACAAATTCACGTGCGACAACGTCACCCGTCGCCCGGCTTTTAGCGACTGATACATCGCGTTCGAATCGATCGGCTCGACACCGATAATTTTTGTTTTTGGCGACAGCGCTTTCACGTAGGCGGCAATGCCTGCGATCAGCCCACCGCCGCCGATCGGCACAAAGATCGCGTCAATCGGATGTTGATGCTGTCGCAAAATTTCCATGCCGATGGTGCCCTGCCCGGCGATCACCAGAGGATCATCGTATGGGTGTACGTAGGTGAGATTTTTTTGCGTCGCCAATTGATGCGCGTGCAGGCTCGCTTCGTGATAACTGTCGCCGCTTAACACCACCTCAGCACCACGGCGGAGAACCGCGTCCACCTTGATTCTCGGCGTGGTCACCGGCATCACGATGATCGCTTTTGCGCCGAGTTTTTGTGCGGCCAATGCAACACCCTGCGCATGGTTGCCAGCTGAAGCGCAGATGACGCCGCGCTTTAATTCGGTCGGCGTCAAGTGCGCCATCTTGTTGTATGCGCCGCGCAGTTTGAATGAAAACACCGGCTGCAAATCTTCGCGCTTGAGCAGCACATTATTTTTCAACAGCGCGGAGCTGCCGACGGCGCGCTCAAGTGGGCTTTCGATGGCAACGTCGTAGACGCGGGCGGTGAGGATGCGTTTTAGGTAATCGATTTTCATAAACTTTTCTTTGATCAAGCGCCAATGTAGCAGGAAAAACACGCCGCTCAATGTCGGGTGAGCCAGCACCCAAGCTACAATATGTCCATGGATCAAACCGCCCTCAAACTCGCCGCTGCAAAAGCTGCCATTGCTTATGTTCCCATTGACACCATCATCGGCGTTGGCTCCGGCTCGACGGTCAATATCTTTATCGCGGAGCTGGCAAAAATTTCGCACCGCATCAAAGCCGCCGTGTCCAGTTCTGATGTCAGCACCGCGTTGTTGAAGCAAGCCAACATCGAGGTCATGACGTTAAACGACGCCGGTTTCCTGTCGGTATATATCGATGGCGCTGACGAAATTACCCCGCATCTGGCGATGATCAAAGGCGGCGGTGCGGCGCTGACGCGGGAAAAAATCGTGGCGGCAGCGTCTGACAAATTCGTCTGCATCGTGGACGAATCCAAGTTGGTTGATGTGCTGGGGAAATTCCCCCTGCCGGTGGAAGTCATCCCGATGGCGCGTAGCTACGTGGCGCGTGAAATGGTGAAGCTGGGCGGTCATCCCGAATGGCGCATGAAAGACGACAAAGCCGTGGTGACTGATAACGGCAACTGGATTCTTGACGTGCATGGGCTGTCCATCGCGGATCCGCTGGCGCTGGAATCGACCATCAACCAAATTGCCGGCGTGGTGACCAATGGCCTCTTCGCAAGGCGGGGCGCGGATGTTGCCCTGCTTGCATCCATTGACGGCGTGAAAACGCTCACACGTGCCCGGTAACACAACTGTCACAGAAGCGCGATAAACTTAGCAAGTTGTAAATTTCTATTCATCCGCCACACGCCAGCCAATCATGCCCAGCGAACACATCTCCAAAAAATTTGATGCCGAACTCGAAGGCGTGCGCTCGCGCGTGCTGCAGATGGGCGGCCTGGTTGAGCAGCAAATCAATCGCGCCATGGAAGCGCTCGCCAACGGCGACATGACGTTAGCCGATCAAGTGATTGTTGACGATCACCGCGTCAATGC
>JAYVXF010000132.1:0-18797 GCA_043793345.1 Betaproteobacteria bacterium
CGCAGGTGGATGTTGTGGATGAGGGGGCGATCCCGGGATATCAACGTGGCGGTTGATTCGATGTACCGTTCTGGACGTGATTGTCTGAATTGTTGAGCATTACCTAACCGTATGACGCTGATACCAGTTGTCATCCCGCTCTCTCCCCAAAGCCCCTCTCCCGCGAGCGGGAGAGGGTGGCCGACAGGCCGGGAGAGGGGAGCCGGTGTCACACAGTTATGGAAAGATCAATAGCAACGTCACGAGCAAAGCGCATTCTCTCCGGATTGCACTTCCCCCTTTCCTAAAGGGGGATCGAGGGGGATTTGACGATGGTAACGATAACGCGATGCTTCTAATTTCGTGCAAATCGCCTGCGAGCTATGCGCTGGCGCGCAAACCTAAAATTATCGATGTAACGACAAAGACAACTGACAAAAATTGTCAGTTTGCGCGTGCGATGTCAGCAAATAGCCTTCGAATCGCAGCTTGCGCGCGTGATCTCGCCTCCGGGCTTAAAGTTTAAGCGGTGTCCATTTGTAAACAAACGTCACGAAAACGCGGCGATGATAAGAAATTACCGTCTGAATACGCAAAGTCGACTTTTTTATTCTGCGTAACATCATGAAACGTAATGATAAAAATTGCGCTAACACCAATGCCAATGCGATTGTGATCCAGCGCACAAATCACGCGCAACGATAAAATATTCGTTGGCACGCCGATTGCATATAAGAGACGCAACACAACGCACTGTGTTTGAAGTTCACCTAATTAATTAACGGAGAATCAAATGAAAAAAGTTCAACAAGGCTTTACGCTGATCGAACTGATGATCGTGGTAGCGATTATCGGTATTCTGGCTGCTGTTGCCATTCCGGCTTATCAGGATTACACCATTCGTGCAAAAGTGACTGAGGGTCTATCTCTCGCGGGCGCGGCTAAAGTGGCTGTGGCAGAAACGTACTCTTCGAAAGGTGCTCCTCCTTCCGCCAACATCTCGGCAGGCTTGCCTCTACCGGCATCCATCGCCGGCAATTCGGTAGCGTCTATCGGACTTTCCGGCCGAGGCGTCATCACTATCAACTACAGAGCAGCCGGCCTTGGCGGTACCCCTTCAGCCAACAGCGGATTAATCACGATGGTGCCGACCTTTACCCCGGGTGGCGTTCAATGGATTTGTACTGGTGGTAATATGCCTCCGAAGTATCGTCCTGCGCAGTGCCGGTAATCTTCGGTTGCGCGCCCAAGTAAGTAAAAGCGCGTTTCGAAAGTACAGAAAGCCGCCTCTCAGGGGCGGCTTTTTTTTACCTCGCGAAGGGAAATACTGGTGCGCGACGGGCGCATTGTTCATTCGCGATATTATTTATTTTGCCGCACATGGATGACCTTTCATCTACAGCCGGCCAAGCGCAAGCGAATTTCTAAATAGAGCACCACATGAATTTTTCGTTTTTATTTTCTTCACGGAGGTTCTTTCTTTTCCTGTGCGCACTGCTAACGCTTCTGATTTACGCTCCCGGACTGTCGGGCGACTTCGAATTTGATGATAGCGTAAATATTCTGGACAATTCGGCAATCAAGATAGACAAATTGTCGCAAGCCAATATCCTAGGCGCGGCCTTGTCTGGAAAGTCTGGACCGCTCGGGCGATCTATCAGCATGCTGAGTTTTGCAGTTAACTATTATTTCACTGAATTTGAGCCGTTCTTTTTCAAGCTTACGAATGTGTTGATTCACATTTTAGCGGGCTTTGGCGTTTACGCATTCACCAAGCAACTTACATTGGCACTGTATAAGCAGGCAAACAATCAGCGACGAGCTTTACACGCGACTATCGTTGCGTCGACCACGGCGGGTATTTGGCTTGTCCATCCGCTCAATGTGACGAGTGTGCTGTATGTTGTGCAGCGCATGACGAGTCTTGCGGCTCTCTTCAATTTTTGGGCACTCGCGCTGTACATTCGCGGGAGAAGACAGACAATTGAAGGCCATCATGCAAAGGGCCTGATACTGATCTTAATTGGACTTGGCCCCATGACTGCGCTGGCCGCGTTGAGCAAGGAAAACGGGTTGCTTACACCGTATTTGATCCTGTGCGTTGAATTGATCGTTTTTCGGTTTGCGAGCAATCATAAAATCACGCGTTTATTGCTCATCACTCTGTTCTCCGCGATCGTGCTTGTTCCCGTGATGGCAGGAATGTTCAATTTTGATCGCTTGGCGGCGTATGTGACTAGCGGCTATATGCAAAGAGAGTTTTCATTGTCAGATAGGTTGCTAACTCAGCCGCACGTGTTGGTGTTCTATCTAAGGATGCTTCTGCTCCCCAGCGCAAGTGCAATGGGCATCTATCACGACGATTTTCCAATATCAAGCAGTGCGGCTCAATCCTTTATTACATTACTTCCTTTTGCCGGAATTTTCGCACTAATTATTGTTGGAATTTTTGCGATCCGAAGAGCACCTGCGCTGGCGATAGGTATCCTGTGGTTCTTTATCGGGCACAGTCTGGAGTCGACGTTTTTTGCGTTGGAAATGGTTCACGAACATCGCAATTATTTGCCAATCGTCGGGCCGATATTCGCCGCAGCATATTATTTTTGGCATGCGGATTTCACCGCACTGGCTGAACGTATAAAGTGGGGCGTCGTTATTGCTGCAATCGTAGTCTTCAGTGCGGTTACGTACGGACGATCTGTGGAGTGGTCAAATTTGGTCGATCATGCCGCTATTGAAGCGCACAATCATCCAAAGTCAGCTCGCGCGAATTATGCCATGGGTAGAATTTATGGCATGCTTTATAACAATGAGAAAAAAATGGAAATGTTCGAACTCGCCGACCGATATTTTGCGCTCGCTGGGGCATCGGGTGGAAGCAGCATATTTCCGATAACAGCGCGGATTCAATTGGCATATAAAGCGCGCATAGAGCCCGTCTCCGGATTGGTTGAAATGGCAGCAAAACGCCTCCAATATGGACGCCCGTGGGAGGCAAACATGGTCGCGCTGAACGGGATTGTGAATTGCCAGCTATCCCAATACTGCAGACTCGCAGACAACGACATTACAAAAATGCTATTCGCGGTGCTTGCTAACCCCCACGCGAGCCGCAAAATGAAGGGGTCCGCGCACTCAATTCTCGGCGGATTCTATGTAATGAAGCTCGATAATGATGAACTCGGACTTGTACATATGAAAGCTGCGGTGGAGGTCGAACCAGATCGAATTGAATATCGGTGGGAATTGATGAGGCTCTACGAAGTGTTAGGTCAGTTAGATGCTGCGGCAGCGGAGTTGGAATCAGTTGCCAAGATGGATGCGTGGGGGTTGCGACGACAAAAGCTGGACGAAGAGCGCGCGGTACTTGCGGCGGCGCTCAAGGCGAGGATGAATTAAGTGGCCGCAAATGCCAATCACAAAGTTGGATGCGAGAAGCCATGGCGCGGAAAATGTTGAGCATAATTCTGCCAGCGAAGAACGAGGCAAATGGGCTAAAAACCGTATTGCCTGCTATTAAGGCGCTCCACCCGGAAGCAGAGTTGATCGTAGTGGACGACGGGTCTACCGACGACTCGGTTGAGGTCGCGAAAGCTTTCGGCGCGCGCGTGGTCAGACACCCACGGAGCTTGGGGAATGGAGCTGCGATAAAGAGTGGCGCGCGCGCAGCCTTAGGCGATGTAATTGTCTTCATGGACTCTGACGGTCAACACAAACCGGAAGATATTTCTCGCTTGTTGGCCGAACTACAACGCGGAAACGATATGGTCGTCGGCGCACGGTCATATGCGTCTCAGGCTGGTGCGCACCGCGCGGTCGCAAACACGTTTTATAACTGGCTGGCGACGTGGATGGTCGGTCAACCGGTACGCGATCTTACTTCTGGGTTTCGGGCGGTTAAGACCACGCTTTTTCGCAAATATCTTTATTTGCTACCCAATGGATTTTCGTATCCAACCACGATCACGATGAGTTTTTTCCGCGCGGGATACTCGGTCTCATACATCCCAATTGAGGCACCTCAGAGAATTGGAAAAAGCCACATTCGCCTTGTCCGCGATGGCGTGCGTTTCTTTTTAATCATCTTCAAGATTGGGACACTGTTTTCGCCGCTAAAGCTTTTCGTTCCGATCAGCGTCGCGTTCTTTCTCACCGGTCTTGGCTACTACATTTATACATACTTGGCTTTCCACAGATTCACCAATATGAGCGCAACCCTGTTCATCACGGCGATTCAAGTGTTCTTGATGGGATTGGTCTCGGAGCAAATCAGCGCACTCAACTATAAGGAAAGCAACATCGCTTTGGACGAGGAGCCGGTGTCCCGTTCACTGGCAATCCCTACACACGAGTCCGCGAAAGGGGCAAAGGGGAATCTCACCGATAGGGCGCTTGAGGCGTCGCTAAAGTCCCAACCATTTAGTGACGTTTCACCTTAGGCGGTAAATAGCGGTGCGCGCGGCGAGAGTTGCGCGCGTGCTCCATGCTTCCTGCATACCTATCGCACGAGCAAAATTGAAAAGGCGAAAATGTACGTTATAAAAAGATGGCCGTGCAGCCTATTTTGGGGTGCGATGTTTGCACTTTATTCGTTCTGGACGTGGACGCACCAACTCAACGACTTTGGCGGCGACAGCGCCGTTTATCTCCTCACTGCGCAACACTGGTCTTTTTTTGGTCAGACAAATGTTGCCGCAGCGCAGGTTGCATCGGCAACTAGTTTCCCACCGCTTTATCCACTCTTGTTGACCGTTTTTTCCGCAGGCGACGCATGGTTGCGTGCACATCTAGTTACAGCGTTTTGTGGCGTGGCCGCTTTGTTTGTTCTGTGGCGATGTCTTAGGATCGCGGAGATTCCATTAGTCGATAGCCTCGTTTCTGTTGTGCTTATAGCGTTAGTTCCTGGGTTTTATTCGCAGGCGCTTTACATACACAGCGAGTTTCTTTTCTTGTTGTTCATTTCGATTTGCTTATATGCGGTCTCGAGCCTTGAGCGGGAGGGGAAAGTCTCTTTCATTGTGCTGGCATCGCTTTCTGCTACAGCAGCGTATTTGACCCGAAATGTTGGTCTGTCGATGGTCGCGGCATTGGTCGTATACGTTCTCTTGTGTCGCCCAAAAAGAGAATGGCTGATCGTCCTGGTTTTGGCTGTTGTCCCGATGTTGGCCTGGATGCAGTTCGGGCAACCGCCGGGAGGGGGATATCTAGCGAGCTGGAATGAGAGATTGGGGATCGTCGGATCGCCGAGTTTTATCAATATTCTTGCCGAACAGTTCGCTGCGCTTGTCGATGGATACCAGCAGAATTTTGTGGGCGCAGGGTCGACCAATATTGTCGTGGTCGCTCTGTTTTCGTTCGGCTGCATCGTGGCGTGGATCTCCAGATTGTGGCAACGAAAGCTGGACGCACTTTTTCTCGGCGCCTACTTTGCCATATTGCTCGTTTGGCCTTTCCCGGCGGAACGGGTTCGTTTCATTTTGCCTGTAGTGCCCATCATCGTTGTTCAGTTGCTCCTCTCAGCGTATGAATGGAAATTGCCGCAGGTTAGACGAGGCTCAGTGATCGCCCTGCGGGTCGCAGTTGCCGTGCTGGCGATAATGATTTTGCCCAGTTTTGTACTAACCGTGCAGAGACACTCCGAGCCTATGCCACCCGAGTTGGAGGCTTACCGGCAGAGTCCAGAATGGTACGGCGCCGGTAGCAGGCCTGAGCGCTTGGCGGCGATTTTTCAATATCGGCGATTGCTGGTTGGGTTTGAGGAGGTTGCGGCGAATGTGCCCTCGCAAGACTGCGTGTATTCGATTAAGCCCTCGCTCGTGAGCCTCTTCGCGCGCAGAAATAGTTATCGATCCCCCCTTCCCAATAGCAGCCTTGGGAAAGTTTTGGATCCCAAAGCCGTTCAATGTCGTTACGTGCATATGTTGCCGTTCGCCAGTCCAACGTTCTCCGAGCCACTTTACCCGCTTGCTACCTGGGTCGGCGGTATGGACATCATTCACGTAACGCGCTTAGTGGAATCGGATGTGAATAGCGGAGTAGTGGGTCTGCTAGGCAAGATTCGATAAATGTCTTGACCATTTAGCTGAGGAAATATTAATAAATGAAACTGTCTATCGTTATCCCTTGCTATAACGAGCGAGCGACAATTCTGGAGATCGTTGAGGCGGTGCGACGCGCTCCGTACGAGCCGAAAGAAATTATCGTTGTCGACGATTGCTCGTCGGACGGAACGAGGGAGTATCTGCGTTCGGACTTCTCCGGTATTGTCGATAAGATTCTCTACCACGACATAAATCGTGGCAAAGGCGCAGCGTTGCGGACGGGTATCGCAGCGGCTACCGGTGATGTGGTAATTATTCAAGATGCCGATCTTGAATATGACCCGCAGGAGTATGCCAAGCTTGTGGCGCCAATTATTTCGGGAAAAGCTGATGTGGTATTTGGTTCGCGGTTTATGGGAGCGGGTGCGCATCGCGTTGTCTATTTTTGGCATCGCGTCGGCAATGGACTGCTCACCCTAATGTCAAATATTTTTACCAATATCAATCTGACTGATATGGAGACTTGCTATAAAGTATTTCGCCGAGAAATTATTCAAGGCATCACCATTGAGGAGAACCGTTTCGGATTCGAACCGGAAATCACCGCCAAAGTCGCGAAATTGGGCTGTCGTATATATGAGGTTGGCATTTCTTACTATGGGCGAACCTATGAAGAGGGAAAGAAAATCGGTTGGCGCGACGGCGTGCGTGCGATCTACTGCATCATCAAATACAACCTGTTTCGTTGAAGATCGTCAGGTATTTTTTCGTGGGAGGCGCGGCTGCGGCGGTTGATATCGGGCTTTTCTTTTTGTTTGCTAAGTCATTTGGCTTGAATTACCTCGTTGTCGGGTGTATCGGCTTTACAATCGCGACCGCAGTTAACTATTTTCTAAGTATTCGCTTTGTTTTTCGTAGCGGCGTGCGATTCGCAAAACGTACCGAACTTACTTTCATCTATCTTGTAAGTTTGCTTGGATTAGTCCTAAATCAAGGCATACTTTTCTTACTTATCGAGCATGCAGGCGCAGAAATGATGATGGCAAAGCTTACCGCCACGGGGGGCGTATTCCTTTGGAATTTTTCGGCGAGAAACTTTATCGTTTTTCGCGGCAAGAGCTGATGATGGTGCAGCTAAGGGCGGTAAGATCGAGAAATATCGGCTCACAGAGTCCTTGCTTTCTGTCGACTATTATGTCCGGTGCTATGATGCCCGAGCAGGCTTTGCTTACTTACACCGGTTATTTTTCTAGAACTACGTATCCCATTTGCTCGCTGACGTCGTCTGAGAGCAAGTCGCATGTCCACTCTAGTGCTAAATCGAGGGGCCGAAGACATCTCCATTCTTGCAACCGACCATGAAAAAAGCAGGACTTCAGTACGCATTCTCGCAGGATCATGCCGGCACGGTCTTTAATGCCTCGCTGCGACGGCAAAAGGCTCTGAAAACCATCGCGGTTCTCGAGGATCGCCTGCACGATCTCGGCTGTCTGGACGCGCTCGAAATCGGTAGTGCCGCAGGCTATTGCACCATACATTACGCCACGCGCCTGCGGCAGATTTCAGCCGTTGACATCGATCTGCGTGCCATGCAGCATGCGCGGCGGCACAATCCCGCTAGCAATGTGAATTATCTTGTCATGGACGCCCAGCATCTGGCATTTCCAGACGCTACTTTCGACATCGTGATTTGTATGCATGTTTACGAACATGTGCCGGATGCGGTGGCGATGATGCGAGAGATCGACCGTGTGCTGAAACCAGGCGGCGTCTGTTACTTCACAGCCGGGAACCGTCTAAGCATCATTGAGCCCCACTACAGGCTTCCATTTTTATCGATCCTGCCCAAACCACTGTCCCATCTCTACCTCCGGCTGCTTCAGCGCGGCACCTACTACTACGAAAACCATTTGACCTATTGGGGATTGAAGAGGTTGGTGGTCGGGTTTGAGAACGTCGACTACACCATGCGTGTGGTCGAGAATCCGGAGCAATTCGGTGCGACCGAAGTCATTGCTCCAGGTTCTCTAAAGCAGAAGTTCTCTATTTTCTTTTTGAAGGTTGCGTACTGGCTATGCCCTACCTATTTATGGCTGTTGACAAAATCCAGATCCCCCTTGTCTTGAATGTGCGCAGAGTCTATTGGCGTAACGTGCTCGCCTACTCGAATCACACCTGTCTAACACAATGATCAACGCATGAAAGTGCTATTCGTTACCCGCAATTTCCCGCCCACGACGGGAGGCATGGAACGTTTTCTTTATCACGCATACACCGAGATTGCGCGCGATCACGAGTCAGCTCTCGTTGGGCCTGTTGGCTGCGCGAAGTTTGTTTCGACAGGCGCGTTAGTGTCCTCTGTCCCGCTATTTCCGATCGTGTCATTTCTTGCCAGCTGCCAATGGCGAGCTTACAGCATCGCTAGAAAATACAGGCCAGATCTGGTCGTCTCCGGAAGTAGCATTACGGCACCGGCAGCTTTGTTTGCGGCGCGTGTCGCGGGAGCGAAATCGCTGTGTTTCGTATACGGGCTAGATCTTGTCGCTGATAATTTCTATTACCGCATGACATTCATACCTATGGTACGACGCTTTGACCGGGTTCTCTCCATCAGTCAAAATACCACGCGCCTTGCAGAGAGGGTCGGTATCGACAGCCGCAAGATAGGATTGCTGCACCCGGGCGTTATGCTCCCCATCGAGGGGCACCAGATCGATTCGAGCGCATTCCGTAAGCTGGCGGACGCAGAAGGACGGGTCGTCCTGCTGAGTGTTGGCAGATTGAGTGAGCGCAAGGGCATGGCTGAATTCATAGGGAGAAGCATGCCGACATTGGTAGCGCAGCGGCCAGACATCAAACTTGTCATCATTGGCGTAGAACCAGACAAGGCGCTGCGACATGCACAGGGACAAACTCAACGCATTCAGGATGCGATCAAGTCGAACGGCTTGGAGCAGCACGTGACCATGTTGGGAAGAGTCGATGACCAGATGCTTTCACAGGCCTATTTATCGAGTACGCTGCTCATTTTTCCTGTGCTTGATGTGCCTGGAGATACCGAGGGTTTTGGCATGGTAGCCATCGAGGCAGCGGCGCACGGCCTTCCAACAGCGGCGTTCGCTGCCGGAGGCGTTCCGGACGCTGTGCACAATGGCGTGTCCGGATATCTTGCAACTCCTGGGAACTATCCCGAACTATCTGGCACGATCCTGGGGCACCTGCTAAATGCAGACAATGAAAAATGGCGAACGCAATGTATCGCCTTTGCCAAAGACTTCTCGTGGGACAAGTTTGGTGAGCGATTTCGGAGCATCTGCTTGAAGCTCGTGAGCCAATAAGTGCTTTTCGAAGCCAAATAGATGTGGATGCGAGGGACGTCCAACGCAATGGAGACGCGCATAAAACGCTTGGTTGGGTGGCTCAAACCGCTAGTAGGAATGACGATTCTCGGCACGCTGATCTACTGGGTGATCAAGGACGGGATACTCGTTGAGCGCATTAATCTTTCAGTAGCGGCGATTGCGACCTTCGCATCGGGAGTCCTCAATCTACTGAACGCGTTGATCGTCAAAATTATCGTCACCGTTTACGGTCGCAAGATCAGTTTTGTCAAATCACTCTATCTCAGCGTGCTCGGTACATTCGGCAATTCTGCGGGCGGTCTACCGCTCGGGACGACGCTCAAGTATGTGCTTCTACATCAACAGAGTGGACTCAAAATCAGGGAGATCACCGCTGGGCTTGTGATTTTCACGTTCGCTACTTCAATTTTCCTGCTCTGTTACACAGCCGTGGGTGTGTGGTCAACGGGCTTGCCGTTAGCAGCTAAAACGACTCCAGTCGTAATTCTTATCATGCTTACTATGCTGTTACCCCTTGCGTGGCCGCACTTCAGGAAACGCCAATTAATTGGAACGTTGGTCGAACCTTTTCTGCGGAAGCGCAATCTGCAGCTCCTTGTTGCCACCTCCGCGATGACTGCCACCGGATTCGTTTGCAGCTACTGGCTTGTGGCCACGCTCCTGTTGCCAGAAATACCGACGCTGACGATCCTCTTCGTCGCTTCCGCCGGGACTTTGACCAGCCTCGCGACGTTGCTACAGTCAGTCGGGGGAATTCAGGAACTGTCCGTGGGGCTATCAGCGTATCTTTCTGGAATCCGCCTAATCGACGGTCTGCAGGTTGCTCTCGTATTGCGAGTCGCCTCACTTTTGTCGTCGGGCCTTTTCCTTGCCCTGTTGTATCCAGGACTCCTGCGAGCGGATGCCACTGAGGTCAGATAATGATCGCGCACGCAGCGAAGTTGATGGCTTCGCCTGCGGCCCACCGAAGATAGGTGCGTTCCGTGCCATCAATAGCCAGCAACCGCGCACAAGATAGGAGACCCAAATCGGCGATGCGTAATAGGTGGGATAGCCAATGGCGCACCACTATTCATACCGCAACGCCTCCACCGGCCGCAACCCCGCCGCCCTTTTGGCCGGATAAAACCCAAAAAATATCCCGATCATCGCCGAAAAACTAAACGCAATCGCGATCCCCGTCGCCGAGATGCCAACTTCCAGTGGTGACAACTTCGTAATCAGCACGCTGCCGCCGTACGCGAGTGCTACGCCCATTGCGCCGCCGCACACGCAGATCACAATCGCTTCGGTGAGAAATTGCAGCAGCACGTCACGACGTTTTGCACCCAGCGCCATGCGAATGCCGATCTCGCGGGTGCGTTCGGTGACGGAGACCAGCATGATATTCATGATGCCAATGCCGCCGACCAGCAATGAGATCGAGCCGATCGCACCGAGCAGCAGGGTGAGTGCGGTGGCGATACCTTGTGCGGCTTCGGCAATCGAGGCGAGATCGCGCACCGTGAAGTCATCGTCGGCGTCATCGCGAATGCGGTGGCGGATGCGCAACGCCTGGGTGGCATCATAAATCGCATCCTGCGTCTGCTCGGCGCTGCTGGCCTGCGCCATGATGTAGTGGATCGCACCCGGTGACCAGGTGCGAATCACTTGTTGGCGCGCGGTGGTGATGGGAATGATGACGGTGTCGTCCTGATCGCCGCCGCCCAGGTCGCTGCCTTTGTTGCCGAGCACGCCGATGATTTCAAACGGGCGATTGCGAATGCGGATGGTCTGGCCGATGGGGTCGGATTCATTGAATAAATTTTGCGCGACCGTTGAGCCGATCACCGCCACGCGCGAGACCGAACGCATCTCTACGTCGCCGAACAGGCTGCCTTGTTCAGCGATCATGTCCTTGATGTCGAAAAATTCCGGGCTCACACCCATGACGGTGGTGTTCCAGTTGTTGGCTCCACTGGCGACCTGGAAAGGGCTACGCACCACGGGGGCGACGTTGGCGAATGTTGGCAGCGCGGCGATGGATTGTGCGTCAGCCAATGTGAGTGTTTGCGATGCGCCACTGCCGGCACGTACGCCGTTGGCGGTCGATGAACCGGGGAGGATGACCATCACGTTCGAGCCCATTGCGGCGATGCGGCGGTTGATGTCACCGCTCACCGATTCGCCGATGGCCAGCATCAGTACCACTGCGCCGACACCGATGATGATGCCGAGCATCGTGAGACCCGCGCGCAGGCGATTCATCGACATGGCGCGGAATGCTTCGAGGAATACTTGAATCAGATTCACGTTTGTGGCTCGCAATACTCGTTCGATAAATAGGGAAACTTCTATTTACCCGTCATTCCCGCGTAGGCGGGAATCCAAGTTTTCATCAGGTCGTGATATCTCAACGAAATTGGATTCCCGCCTACGCGGGAATGACGGAAATTTTAGGTCAATAGAATTTCCCATAAGTGTAGATCAAGCACTGGCGCGCTTTACAGGCAATAAATCTGCCAGAAGCCGCGCCAGTGCTGGAGTTTAGCCATTTCATAAATGCGCATCCGCCATCGCACCATCATACGTCACCAAGCCGTCTTTCAAACGCACCAGTCGTTTCGCGTATCGTGCCACATCCGCCTCGTGTGTCACGATCAGAATGCTCATGCCCTCCATGTTGAGCCGCGTGAAAAGATTCATGATCTCGCTCGACGTGGTGGTGTCGAGATTACCGGTCGGCTCGTCGGCGAGAATCAGCGCCGGCTCACACACCAGTGCGCGCGCAATCGCCACGCGCTGCTGCTGGCCGCCGGAAATCTGGTTCGGCAATCGCTTGGTGAATGCGCCGAGCCCCGTCTGCGCGAGCTTTTCCGCGCCGCGTTTGCGGGCTTCCGCCATCGGCACACCGGCATAGAGCAACGGCAGCGAAACGTTATCGATCAGTGGCATGCGTTTTAGTAAATTGAATCCCTGAAACACAAAGCCGATGGTTTCATTGCGCACTCTCGCCAGCTCGTTGTCGTTTAGTTTGGCGGTTTCCTTGCCGTTCAAAACATAGCTGCCGGAAGTCGGCGTGTCGAGGCAGCCGAGGATATTCATGAGCGTCGATTTGCCGGAGCCGGATTGCCCCATGATGGCGACGAATTCACCTTTGTAAATCGTCACGTTGATGCCGTGCAGCACCGGCGTCTCGACGTCACCACTGAAATAACTTTTGCGAATGTCGCTTAAGTGAATCAACACTTCAGGGTGCGTTTCCAGTTCCATGATCGCGTTCATCGCGGGTTTATTTCTTGGCCGTCTTGTCTTGCAAATCGCGGATCACCAGCTCGTCGCCCGGTTTGACATCGCCCGAAATCATTTCGGTGAATTGGTTGCTCGCGACACCGGTGCGAATTTCCATCGGCACCAATTCGTTTTTGTCGTTGATTTTGTAGACCCCTGCGGGAGGACGCCGGACGCGACCGTTGCTGTCGGTGTTTGGCGTGCTGTCGCCAGCGTCTGCGGGTTTTTTCTTGGAGACATCTTTCTTCGCAACTTTCTTGTCATCCTTCTCGTCCTTCGGCGGCTTGAAGCGCAACGCGGCGTTCGGAATGCGCACCACGTCGTCGCGCTGATTCGCGACGAAGCTCACCTGCGCCGTCATGCCAGGTTTCAGCAAGCTCCCTTCGTTGTTCACGTCCACCACCACGTTATACGTCACCACATTTTGCAAGATGGTCGGGTTCAAACGCACCAGTCGAATTTTCCCTTGAAAGTCTCGTTCCGGATATGCGTCAACCGTGAAGCGCACCGGCATGCCCTGCCGCACGCTGCCTACATCGGCCTCGGCGACGCTGGTGTCGATTTGCATTTCTTCCAGATTCTTGGCGATCTGAAAAAGTGTTGGCGTACTGAAGCTCGCGGCCACCGTCTGGCCCACGTCAATTTTGCGGTCGATCACGATGCCGTCTATAGGCGAACGAATGATGGTGTAGCTTAAGTTGGTTTTCTCGCGATCAAGCTGCGATTTCACCTGCAGGACGGTGGCATTGGCGACATCGAGCTCTTTGGTATTTTGCTCCAGCGTTTGTGGGCTGATAAATCCCTTCGCCACCAATTCGCGATTGCGCTTCAAGGTACTCTCGGCCAGGCGCGCCGTTGCCTCGGCAGCGCGCAGGCTCGCGTCAAACTGCGCGAGGTTCGCCTTGATGAGCGCCGGGTCGAGTTCGAGCAGTATCTGGTTGGCTTTGACGACGTTATTGAAATCGGTATAGAGCTTGGTCACGGTGCCCGATACTTGTGTGCCCACGCTCACAACGGTGACCGGATTCAACGTCCCGTTGGCGGTGATCCGCTGGGTGACCGTACCCCGGTCAACGGTGACGGTGCGATAACGGTCGGCCTTATTTTCTTCCGCCTTCTTCTGAAAATAAATACTGAGTCCGATGAGTCCCAGCAGGAGAATCAGCGGGATCAGGATTTTGGCGCGGAACAGAAAAGTCGTGAGCGAGGCAAAACGGGACTTCGTGGCGGCCATGTGCGTGCGGAGTTTTTTGATTTTGTGGGAGCAGGTATTTTAGCTGGTGTGGCGCCGTGTAGCGGCCACCGACTACGCACCGCGACAACACAGCCTACCGCTGCACCGCCAACGTCCGCGTCGCCAAACCGTTCGACACAAACGCGTGGAAATATTCCAGGTTGTTAAATTCTTCGGAACCCAGCGCGAACGGCTCCGCGCCGCTGCGCTGCATGCAGCGCTGGAATTGCACTTGCAACCTCAGTACCTGCCCGCCGGGCTGCAGACGCGGCCAGGTGACAGCCTGACCCACCACCGCCGACAATCCCTGCTGACCGACTACCGTGCCCGCATTGAGCACGTGACAGGAAGCGCAGGCCTGGTCTTCCCGGCCGATGCGTCGCTGAAATAACGCGCGGCCGGAATCAAATTTCTCGCGCGCTTGCACCGTGCTCACGCGAACGTTCAGCGGCTGCCCGTCGGAGAGACTTTTGAAATAGGCGCTTAACGGCCCCATCGCCGTCGTGTCGGAGACTGCGATCTCGGTTTCGCCGTGCAGTGCGAGGCACTGATTGATCGCCATTTCTACCGTGACGACCTGCCGTGCCTTGGTATCGAACTGTGGATAGGTTGCCGCGACACGCTTGCCGCCATTCGGGAAACAAGTGGCAAGCGATTTACCATTGCGAAATTTTCGATCCCAGGCTTTTTTACCGATGGCCAGAATGTCCGCGCTGTTGGTGGCGTTGTCGGCGTTGAGCGGTATCGCCTGCACACCGGCTGCGGGATTTTCTGCACCCAGTACCCAATCGTTTGGCGTGGTGCCGGGGAGACGTTTTTGTAATGCCTGAATGAGTGATTGGCGTTGCTGTTCGGGGGTTGCGGTGGTTTGCGCGACGGACATCGACGGGATCAACGCAATTGAAATAGCAACCATCAGCGAGATCGCCGCAAATAGAATCCCCCCCTTTTCTAAAGGGGGGCAGGGGGGATTTTCGGTCGTTGCCAAATGGTCACCAACAAAACAAATCCCCCTCAATCCCCCTTTTCCAAAGGGGGAAGTGGCACGTAATGAACACGCGTTCATCTGCGCCAACGCGGCGCGATAAAAACAGCGGACGCAGTTCACCATACGCGAAATTCCCATCAACTCACCACCCACGCAGCACCGACGCTCTCGCAGGCAGTCCACGCGCCGCGCTCGGCGCAGACGTTGGTGCAAATGAGCGCGGTGGGGATTTTGTCGGCTCGGGTGGATCGTCACGGTCATCATCGCGATCACGTTTTTCACTTTTCTCGCCGGGCATCAAAGGCCGGTTGCGGAACGCCACGCGCATTTCGCGCAGCCGCGATTCGGCACTGGACGACTCATAAAAATCGCCGTCCTTCGCTTTCACCGCTATTTGCAATTGTTCGACCGCGCCAATCAAATTGCCGCGTCGAAAATACGCCTCACCGATGGCCCGATGCTGCGCGAGTTTCTTGTTCTTTTTCTCATACCCCTTCGCCGCCAACTCGAACAGCCTTGGATCGTCCTGAATATTTTTGAGCCGCTCATTCACCTGTGCCAGTGCCGCGTCGGTTTGACCCGATTCGTAGAGTGCGCCTACATTGCCGTAAAAAAGCGCACGGTGTTGCGGGAACAGGATCATGGCAGCCCGATACAGCCGCAACGACTCGGGCCATTGACGTTGTCCCGCTTTGATTTCGGCGGCGAGATTTTCAATCCACGGGTGCGCGACGTTATTGCCGCCGCGAATGCTGCTCAGTTCCCTCTCCGCATTCGCAAAATCCCGCGTGCGCGTGAGCGCCAGGGCCAGCCCATAAACATCGGCACGATTACGCAGTATCGTGCGCTGGGCGATTGAGTCGCGAAAGAAACCAATCGAGTCGCCACCACCCATACTCATCACCCGAAGTTTTGCCTGGGCGAAACGGTAATCGAGACTATCCGGAACACTTTGCTTACTGCTCGCGCTCATTTGATCGACGCGATTTTGCATGTCGGCGATGCGCTCGGTGGTGAGCGGATGGGAGCGCAAATAGCCCGGCGTTTTGCCATCGTTGTGTCGATTGACCGCGAGCAGGCGCTCGAAAAAACTCACCATGCCACGCGGGTCAAACCCCGCACCCAACATCGCCTGAATGCCAAGCCGGTCTGCTTCGGCTTCGAATTCACGACTGTAATCGAGCTGGTTTTGGTAGCTCAATGCGGCCGACGTGGCGAGTGCTGCCTCGGTCGCCTGACCGGCAGAGGCCGAGCCGGATCGCGCCGCCAGAATGGCCGCAGCGAGGCCCAACAATTGCAGCGGCGCGCCTTTGCGCTGCGCATCCGCGCCACGCGATTGGTGGCGCTGCAATATATGCGACAGCTCGTGGCCGAGAACACCGGCGAGCTCTGATTCGTTGTTGGTCGACAGCAGCAGACCGGAGTGAATGCCGATGAAGCCACCGAGCAGCGCAAAAGCGTTGATCGATTCATCGTTGAGTACAAAAAATTCGAAATCACGGCGGTTGTCATTGGTCGCGCTGCGCGTCGCGCCGACCAGCCTTGAGCCAATCGCGTTGATGTAATCCTGCACCTCGGCGTCCTCGACGAAGGAATGATCGCCGCGAACTTCCAGCATAATGCGCTTGCCGATTGCGCGCTCCTGCGGCGCCGAGAGCACCGCGTCGGAAGCGTCGCCCAGCTCGGGCAGGCCCTCGGCCATGGCGACACCGGGCATGGCGATGTAGGCACCGATGCAGGCACTTAAGGTGACGGCGGCAACAGTGACAGTGCGTTTCAAAAAAGTCGGCGGGTACATAGGCTTAAATCCCGGTTGTGCAAGTGCGCGGTAGCGGTCGAATACAGGCATGAATGCGCAAAGCTTTTAGGCTCCATGGCACGCGATCAGTTCCCCTGCAATCAGCAAAGAATTGTACCAACGGAAGGCGGCATAATCTCAATATGGGCAAATTGAACCATTTCGATGAAAACGGCCAGGCGCACATGGTGGACGTGGGCGGCAAAGCCGAAACGCATCGTGTCGCGGTGGCAACGGGCCGCATCACGATGCTGCCCGCGACGTTTGAGCTGATTCGTTCGGGTACTGCAAAAAAAGGCGATGTGCTCGGCATCGCCCGAATAGCGGCAATTCAGGGCGCCAAGCGCACGCCGGACTTGATTCCGCTGGCGCATCCACTGATCATCAACAAAGTCGCGGTGCAATTTCAATCCGACGCAGCAACCTCGAGTATTGCGTGCGTCGCGACAGTAGAAACTTTCGGCCGCACCGGCGTTGAAATGGAAGCGCTGATGGCCGTCAATGCAGGCTTGCTGACCATTTACGACATGGTCAAGGCGACCGATCGTGGCATGGTGATTTCAGACGTGAAGTTGCTCGAAAAACGTGGTGGCAAATCGGGCGATTTTCTTGCAGGACTCGAATGAATTTTTTGTTTGCTGCGGAGAGAAAAGCTAAACTCTAGTATTGGCGCGCCTTCGCAGTCACTTATGCTCCAAACGCCGCGCCAGTACTAGACTTTCCGCTTTTCTCTACCTGCCGCCGCGTAACGCCTTGTCGATTTCATCAGTCGCCAGTTCCTCTTTGGTCTTGGCCCTTGCGGGCGGCGTTTTGGAATCGACTTTTCCCTTATCGGGTGCGACTTCAATCTTGGCCGGCGCGTCCTGCTTGCCGCCGAATGATTTCATGATGTCGTCGGCTGCCGCGTCTTCTTTGGACGTTGCGCTGTCTTTGGATTCGCTGCTTTGCCCGCCTAGCGCTTTCATGAGATCGGTGTTGCCCGCAGCGTCGTCTGGTTTACCGCTGTCGATAGTGGGCGCATCGCTCGCTGGCAAATTGAATTCTATTTTGCCGGGAGCGGAATTCGGCGCGTCACTCTTGTACACCATCACCATTTGCGGGAAAGCGATGACCAGCCCGACCATGATGAGTTGAATAACCACGAACGGCACGGCACCCCAGTAAATTTGGCCGGTGGTGACCGGCGCGGTGATTTTTTTGGTGACGCGATCAATGTATTCCCGGGCCGGCGCCACGCTACGGAAATAAAACAGCGCAAAGCCGAACGGCGGATGCATGAACGAAGTTTGCATGTTGACCGCAAGCAGCACGCCGAACCAGATCAGATCGATGCCGAGTTTTTCTGCGGCGGGACCCAACAGTGGAACAATAATAAATGCCAGCTCAAAGTAGTCCAGAAAGAACGCCAGCACGAACACCAGCAGATTCACCACGATCAAAAATCCGGTTTGCCCACCGGGCAATTGCGTAAGTAATTCTTCCACCCATTTGTGGCCGTCCACGCCGTAAAAACTCAAGCTGAATACCCGCGCGCCGATCAAAATAAAAACCACAAAGGTGGTCAGCTTGGCAGTGGAATCCATTGCCTGTCTTAGCAGTTTCAGACTCAAACGGCTGCGCAGGATCGCCATGATCAGCGCGCCGGTGGCACCCATCGCGCCGCCTTCGGTGGGTGTGGCTACACCAAGAAAAATTGTGCCGAGCACGAGGAAAATCAGCGCGAGCGGCGGGATCAGCACGAACACAACCTGCTCGGCAAGTTTGGACAGAAATCCAAATTTGAAGGTGCGATTGGCAACGGCTGCAATGAAAGCAAACGCGACGCCGACGGACGCCGACACAACAATTGTTTCGTCAAGTGCGCGACCCGGAAATTTCAGCGCATACGCCACTGCAATCGCGGTGGAAATCACAAACAAGACGGCGAGTGAAATCACGCCGCTCTTGCCACTCGGCTCTTTGAATACCCGCGCTTCAAGGGGCAGGGCGGGGACCCATTCCGGTTTGACGAATGACACGATCAACACGTAAAGCGCGTACAGCCCCGCCAGCGTGATGCCGGGAATGAACGCGCCCGCATACATGTCGCCGACTGACTTGCCCAATTGGTCGGCCATGATGATGA
>JAYVXF010000133.1:0-6260 GCA_043793345.1 Betaproteobacteria bacterium
CCATTGTGGTTACCGTCGCATCGACAACCCCGTCGCCTTGAAATCCCCACTGGCGCATATTCTCAGGAAATTTTATTGGCCCTCGCTTTTTCATGATAAGTGGTGTGTTTTTTTCGGGTGGCATCAACGCCGAATCCCGCTCAATCTGCGCTGTCAAAAATTCATACTCTTTCTGATCGTTATTCGCGTACAAGGCCGCCAACAACCGGCGGATTTGTAGTATGCGCAGATGTAATCCGTCGGGATACAGCTGTTCGAGAAATGCCAGAGATTTCTGGTAATACTCGATAGCGCATCGCGTATTCACGTTGGCCGAGCAAACTGAGGCGATTTCAAACGCGTTTTGAGCCAACAGATGTAAATCGTCGTCAGCCGTGGCAAGCCATTTATCGTGGTACGCGATAGCTTCCGGCATTTTTTCGAGTTGTACTGCCACGTACAATGCGTTGCGCAGCGCCAGCCGCCGACGAGCCGGATCGGTCGACAATTCCGCGGCCGTCAATTGACTGGCAACGAACGCTTCAAGAGCTTCCAGCGTATCAAAGGGGGTCTGTTTTCGATCACGTTGATCATTGGCGGCACCCCGCACCCCGCCCGAATTCAAGGTGCTGATTTCACGCACGCCTATCCGCCGGTTGCTCGCGGCATCAATCAGCGAAACTCTTTCATCAAACTCTAGAGTACCCTTATCGACTGTATAGCGAATTCCGTTCCCGACCTGCAGGATTTCTACGGTGAACTTTGCCTGTCGCGCAACGCCCCGAACGCTATCCCGCAGCACAACCAGAAACCGCAATGGCTGCGTCGTTTCAAATTGCGCAACACCGCTGCGCAAATCATAGACCTCCCCACCTGCGATCACCGCATGGACAAACAGCTCGCTGCCGCGTTCCATGCGAATGATCGTCCCATTCGTCGATTTAAGTGTAAGCGTTGCGGTGGCTGATGTCGTAACAAGCACTCCGCGCACAATCGGCGCATTGACGACGAGTTTGGCGACCGGTACTGGCGCGGAGGGCGAGCCAACAGCAGGTTGCGCCAATTCATTCACACTCTTGCCATCGACCTCGATTGCAACGACGTGGAGTGCGGTTGCGGGAACCAATGAAACCGCTGCACCACCCATTCCGCTCGCGAACGCGAACAGCAGGGCAAAACCTGTCCGCCAAATCAAGATCTGCTGCGGGTGTTTGGTCGTCGTCATGGCAATGCCTGCGCTGGTTTGATAGCGATTCGATATTGTATGTTGTTGAACGCAGAAATAAACCAATACGGTCAAGAAAATAACGTCACTTGCGCGCAGCCGCCCACGCCAACATGAACAGCCCACCATCTGCACCATCAATGAAATGCAAAAAGCACGAAACACACAGGGTCACACGAAACACACAGCAGAAACACACAGGGGCTCAATACTGTTCGTTTACCAAAAATACCCCGTTCGCCCTGAGCCTGTCGAAGGGCCTGATGGACGGACCCTTCGACAGGCTCACGGCGAACGGGGACTAAATGAACAGTATTGGGTCAGGTCTCACTTTTTGCCTAACCAGACTCATCTTCAATCCTTCGTACCATCCTGCTCACTCGGGTAATCGACAACGCCACCACTTTTGCGATCATAGTCAGTTCGTCATTGCTTGTTCCTGCGGCGGCGATAAATTTTGTCGACGAAATCAGTCCTCGACATCAGGCTCAAAAAATAACCAGGCCACTTGCGGAAACGCCAAACGAAAGCCGACCTCGACGCGATTGATGGCCTCGATCAGCGCAACTTCAGAGCCTTGCGGCTGCATGCGCGCCTTGATCGCGACCATGATCTCGCTGCCAAATTGCTGCGTGAGAAGATTGTAAAGCTCGATCACTTCGGGCGCTTCACTCAGGTGTTTTTTCATTTGCGCGAGTACCTCGGGATCCGCACTTTGGCCGATCAGTAATCCCTTCACCTGCACGCCGATCAGTGCGGCAACGACGAGCAACAGCGCGCCGATGGCAATCGAGCCGAGTGCATCCCAGACCGGATTACCGGTCAGCATCGCGAGACCGATAAAGCTCAATGCAATCGCGAGCCCGCCGAGCGCCGCCAAATCTTCACCGAGAATCACCACCAGCTCGCTTTGACGGCTGTTCCGGAACCACGACCACAGCGAACGCGTGCCGCGCACCTTGTTGATTTCCCGCACCGCTCCCCACAATGAAACGCTTTCGGCAACAATGCCGAAGCTCAAAATCGCGACCGCGACCCAGGCGTTGCGCAGTGGCTCGGTGCTGGCCAGTTTGTGGATGCCCTCATAAATCGAAAACAATCCGCCCATGCTGAACAACATCAGCGCGACGATAAAAGACCAAAAATAAATCGCCTTGCCGTAGCCGAGCGGATGATCCTTGGTGGGCGCGCGATTGGCCTCCTTCAGCCCCCAAAAAAGCAGCGCCTGATTGCCGCAATCGGCGAAGGAGTGAATCGCCTCGGCCAGCATCGACGTCGAGCCGGTGTAAATCGCGCCGGTGGTTTTCGCGATTGTGATCGCAAAGTTTGCGACCAGCGCGTAGAGGATGGATTTGCGGGAGTCGGCAGTGGCGGACATGTAGGTGCTCGGTAAAATCGCAAGTTAATGATGCGATGATAGCGGCAGTGGGCGTGGCTGCGGAATTTTGCATTGCAGCATAAAACACTAGCATTGGCGCGGTCTGCAGGCCATAAATGGCTGAAACGCCGCGCCAGTGCTTGTGTTTGGCAATTTTATTGCGTGTGTTCCGCTACCCGAAGCAGAGTATAACGTCGGCCCGCATATGAACCAATCCCCGTAATCCCGGTCATTACTAAACATGAAATATTTCCAAAAACTGTTGCTCATCTGGATGATCGTCTGGTTGCCCGTTGCTGGTGCGATGGCAGCCGTGATGCCCTTGTCCGGCATGATGACCTCGACCAGCGCATCCAGCGCCGAATCCGTCTACGATCAGGACATGGCTTTGATGCCGTGCCACGGCGACGGCAAATCAATGCCGGGAAAAAATACCATCGGGCAAGGCTGCACGCATTGCGTGCTTTGTCATTTGGCAGGCGCCCTGGTCATGGCCGAAATGCCGGTCATCCCCATGATCGCGCCGACCAATATATTCATCACGGTGCCGCCTGCAACGCATCCCTCGTTCGTCACTGAGCCCACCGCCCCGCCTCCGCGTCGCTCCCTCGCCTAGCGCGAGGGTCTAACGTCGTCTCTTCCCGCACCTGCGGGATCGGCGTTGGTCTTCGCAATCGTTACGTCTTTTTATTGCGAGAAGAGGATCAACATGAAATTTGCCATTGCCAGTACCACTGCGCGCGCGGCCATTGTCACGATTGCGCTTAGCTTGTCCGGTGCGTCGATTGCGGCACCCGACCCCACCGACGAAAAAAATACCGTCCCGCCCATTCGCTACCAGTCGCCGTTTCGTGACTACAAACCTTTGGGCGAAGACAAGCCGATCCCGTGGAAAGCGGCCAACGACGAAGTTGGTCGCATCGGCGGCTGGCGTGCATACGCAAAAGAAGCGCAGGCTGCCGCAGCCAGCGTGAACCCGGCTGCGCCCGCTACACCAGTCAACGCTACGCCGCCACCTGCGAAGCCCCCGGTGATGGAGGCTCCCGCCAAATCCAAGCCCGGCCATGAAGGCCACGGCCAGCATCAATAGGCGGCGCTGATGAATATCATTTTTCTCACATCCGCTAAATATTTCGCGGTCGCATTCGCGTTACTTGCATTGACAGCTTGCGCGTCATTCACGCCCGACGGTGGCCTCGGCTTGGTCGAGCAGACGACGAAGGAGCGTATCGGCAAGGAAATCAAATGGGCCAGAACCGACACCGACCGCGACGCGATCCATGTGCGGGTACGCGAGCTACTGCGAAAAAAGTTGTCGATCGACGACGCAGTGCAGATCGCGCTACTCAACAACAAAGGACTACAGGCCTCGTTCTTCGAGCTGGGCATTTCCGAAGCGGATCTGGTGCAGGCGGGGCGCTTGCCCAATCCGCATTTTTCCATGTTTCGCGCGCGCCGCGATGATGAATACAAGATCGAGCAGGCGCTGACGTTTAATTTGCTCTCACTCGTCACCATGCCCCTGGCCACACAAATGGAAACGCGCCGTTTTGAGGCCACGCAACGCAGCGTTGCGATGGAGGTATTGCGACTGGCCTCCGAGACCAGGAAGGCCTATGTGCTGGCCGTGGCGGGCGAAGAAAACGTCCGCTACATGACCAAAGTGAAATCGGTCGCCGACTCGAGTGCCGAACTTGCCCGGCGCATGGCGCGCGTTGGCAACTGGAACAAGCTCTCGCAAGCACGCGAACAGGGTTTCTATGCCGATGCCGCGCTCAATCTGGCCCGCGCGACACAAAATCAAGTGAGCACGCGCGAAAAATTGACCAGACTGCTGGGGCTTTGGGGTGAAGACACGCAATTCACGCTGCCGGAACGTCTCCCCGATCTGCCTGACATGGCCGACGAATTACCAAATGTTGAACAGCTTGCAATGGGTCAGCGTCTGGACGTACAGGGCATGAAGCTTGAGACCGAGGCGATGGCGAAAAATATGGGCCTCACCAAAACCACGCGTTTCATCAATGCACTGGAATTTGGTCCCGCCCGCGTGCTCGAAGGCCGCAAGTCTGACCCTTACAAAAAGGGCTATGAGCTTAGCCTGGAGATTCCGATTTTCGACTGGGGCACGGCCAAAGTGGCCAAGTCCGAAGCGCTCTACATGCAGTCGGTCAATCGGCTCGCCGAAGCGGCAATCAACGCACGCTCGGAGGTGCGTGAGGCCTATCAGGGCTATCGCGTCAGCTACGACATCGCCAAACACTACCGCGATGAAATTGTGCCGATCAGGAAACGTATCGCCGACGAAAATCTGCTGCGCTACAACGGCATGCTGCTCGGCGTATTTGACCTGCTCGCCGACGCGCGCTCGCAGATCGCGAGTGTCAATGGCTATATCGATGCGCTGCGCGATTTCTGGTTGGCCAAAGCCGATCTCGACATGGCGATGATCGGCAGACCCAATATGAGTGCGCTGGGCGGGGGCGCGCCAGCGTCTGGTGAGATTGCGAAGGGGCATTGATGGCGCGGCGTATTGATATCGTGATCGTGCTGCGGCCCCCTCTCCCCGGCCCTCTCCCGCGAGGGGAGAGGGGGAAATTCGTCGCTCGACAATTAGCAGTGATTCGTCGTTTGACGATTAGAAGTGATTCGTCGTTTGACAATTAAAAGTGGAATGTTTGGAGTAGGGCAGATTTGCCCCCTCTCCCCCCGTGGGAGAGGGTCGGGGAGAGGGGGGATCACAGATAAATCACCACGCCCAATCATCGCATCAATGCAAAACAACCAAGGATAAAAAATGATTTCCCGCAGAAATTTTCTTCATGGCGCAGGGCTCGCCGGCGCAGCAGCCGCAGCCACCCAGGTCAGCCGCGTTGCCATGGCAGCGCTCCCCGAGCCGGTCATCCAGACGACGCCCGCCACCATGCCGCCGCTGCTGCCGCAAACCGGTCGGCCTTACAACCCGGTTGTCACACTGAACGGCTGGACATTGCCGTGGCGCATGAACAAGGGTGTGAAGGAATTCCACTTGGTGGCAGAGCCGGTGGTGCGCGAGATGTGCGAAGGCTTCAAGGCGCATCTATGGGGCTACAACGGCCAATCACCGGGGCCGACCATCGAAGTGGTTGAGGGCGACCGCGTGCGGGTGTTCGTCACCAATAAATTGCCGGAGCGCACGGCGGTACATTGGCACGGCCAGCGCCTGCCGAACGGGATGGACGGTGTGGCGGGATTGAATCAGCAAGCCATTCAGCCGGGTAAAACTTTTGTTTATGAATTTGTCGCGCGTCGGCCGGGCACTTTCATGTATCACCCGCACGCCGATGAAATGACGCAAATGGCGATGGGCATGATGGGCTTCTGGGTCACACATCCAAAAAACAAGCATCCGCTGATCGACGAAGTGGATCGCGATTTCTGCTTTTTGCTGAACGGCTACGACATTGATCCCGGCAGCTACACGCCCAAGATCATGACCATGCTTGATTTTAATTTGTGGGCTTGGAACAGCCGCGTTTTTCCGGGCATCGATACACTCAATGTGCGGCTGAACGACAAGGTGCGCATTCGCATCGGCAACCTCACCATGACCAACCATCCGATTCATCTGCACGGCCATGAATTTGTAGTGAGCGGAACCGACGGCGGGCCGACACCAAAATCGTCACGCTGGCCGGA
>JAYVXF010000134.1:0-6217 GCA_043793345.1 Betaproteobacteria bacterium
ACTTGGATTCCCGCCTGCGCGGGAATGACGGTGGATTACTACAGTAATGATTTGGAATTGGTATAACAGGTAACCGTAGCGTATTCGTGACCAACAAAAAAAACCCCGCCGAAGCGGGGGTTTTCATTGACGCCAATGTCACGGCACATGCCAAAAATAAACTGTTATTTTTTTGCCGGACCCGGTTTGCTTGCGGCTCCGGTCGTCGCCATGAAATTATCAAAATTCTGTTCGGCCACACGGAACCAGAGAATCTGGTCGCCCAGAAAAATCTTCCAGGCATCGTAGATCTTTTTAAACTTCGGATTCTTCGCCGATTCTGCTGCGTACACCTCCTGGGCCGCGTTGAAGCACGCGTTCATGATGTCGCGGCTGAACGGGCGCAACTGCACGCCATTGCCCGCGAGCCGTTTCAGCGCCGGCGGATTGATCGCATCGTACTTGGCGAGCATATCGACGTTGGCCTCGGCACAGGCAGATTCGAGGATCGACTTGTATTCCGGCGGTAGCGCTTCCCACTGTTTGATGTTGACGAACAGGTCCACTTGCGGGCCGCCTTCCCACCAACCCGGATAGTAGTAATACTTCGCGACTTTGAAGAAGCCCAATTTTTCGTCGTCGTAAGGCCCCACCCACTCGGCCGCGTCGATGGTGCCTTTTTCCAGCGCCGGATAAATATCAGCACCGGCAATTTGCTGCGGCACCACGCCCAACTTGGCCAGCACCTGGCCGGCGATACCGGCGATGCGGAACTTGAGGCCTTTCAAATCGGCAACGGTCTTGATTTCTTTGCGAAACCATCCACCCATCTGCGCACCGGTGTTGCCGGCCGGAAAATTGATGATGTTGTAGTCCTTGTAAAACTCGCGCATCAACGCCAAACCACCGCCGTGATACATCCACGCGTTTTGCTGGCGTGCATTCATGCCGAACGGAATCGCACAACCGAGCGCGAAGGTCGGGTCTTTGCCGAAAAAATAATAGGGAGCCGTGTGTGTGCATTCGACCGTGCCGTTTTGCACCGCGTCCACCGTGCTGAATGCCGGCACGATTTCGCCGGCCGCGAATACCTGAATCAGGAATTTGCCTCCGGTCGCGGCGGCGACGCGTTTGGAGATGACTTCGGCCGCGCCAAATATGGTGTCCACACTTTTCGGAAAGCTCGACGCCAGGCGCCATTTAATCGTCGGCAGCGTGGCCGTTTGCGCGCTGCTCAGCGCAGGAATCGCGGCGGCACCGGCGGCCAGACCAGCGCCTGCAGACGTCAGAAATTTTCGTCTTTGCATGTGTTGCTCCTGTTGAGATTGGTCTGATGATTTTGGCTAAACGGGAAAGCGGCGTCAACCCAAAGTATAAGACAAGAGCAGCGCGGTGGGACGCGGCGACGTGCGATCCTGATTACTCTCCCGCAATCGACATGCCATCAATCAAAATGCTGCCGACGCGTTTCGAGCCCAGCGCCAGTTCGTCGTTGCCAATGGCCACAATATCCTTGAACATCTGCTTCATGTTGCCAGCGATCGTGATCTCTTCAACCGGGTAGGCGATTTCGCCATTCTCAACCCAGAATCCGGCCGCACCGCGCGAATAGTCCCCCGTCACATTATTCACGCCCTGCCCCATCAGTTCGGTCACGACCAGACCACGATGCATTTTTTTCAGCATGCCGGCGAAATCCAGATTGTTGCCGTCCGGCAACACGATTAAATTATGATTGCCACCCGCGTTGCCGGTGCTTTGCATGCCCAACTTCTTCGCCGAATAGGTGGCTAAAAAATAACCCTGCACGACGCCATTTTTGACCACGTCGCGCGCGACCGTCGTCACACCCTCTGCATCGAATGGCCCGCTCGCCAGACCACCGGCGACGGCCGGGTCTTCACGTATCGACACGATGGGCGAGAACACGGTCTCGCCGATGCTGTCTTGCAAAAAACTGGATTTTCGATACAGCGCGCTGCCACTCACCGCGCCCACAAAACTGCCGATCAAGCCCGACGCGATGGGTGCTTCAAACAACACCGGCGCATCACAGCTGGCAATTTTCTTCCCATCCAGCCGCGCCACCGTGCGCTCGCCCGCGCGGCGACCGATCAACTCCGCCGATTCCAGCCCTTGCTCAGCGCGTGCCACCGCGTACCAATAGTCGCGCTGCATGCCTTGTTTACTGGTCGCGATCACGCTGCAACTGGCGCTATGCCGCGTGGTCGGATAGCCGCCAATGAAGCCCGCCGAATTGGCGTAAATGAAATCCGACTCCGAAGTCGATACCGATGCGCCTTCAGAATTATTGATGCGCTTGTCGACCGCGAACGCGGCAGCTTCAATGCGTTTACCAATCTCAATGGCATCGTCAACGGCGAGTTTCCACGGATAGTAAAGTCCGCAATCGGCAAATGGTGCTTGTGCCAGTCGATTGGTGTCGGCCAAGCCCGCGAATTCATCCTCGGCGGTGTATTTGGCAATCGCCAGCGCGGCTTTGACGGTGCGCTCGATTGCGTCGCGTGACAAATCTGTGGTGGAAGCGTTGCCACGCCGCTGGCCGAGATAAACGGTGATGCCCAATCCTTTGTCGCGATTGTGCTCGATGGTTTCCACCTCGCCGAGGCGGACGGTTACGTCCTGGCCGAGGGACGTGGAAATTTCCACTTCAGCAGCGGTGGCACCGAGCGCTTTGGCGCGATCAAGTGAAAATTGGGCGAGGTCAGCGAGGCTGTTGTTGATGACGATGGGAGATGGGGGCACGTTGGGATTTTGAGAGAAGGAGAATGCGGAACCGGTGCGGTATCATCGAGCCTGCACACTGATCAAAAAGCGAACAAGGCGATGAACGACGAAGTCGACAACACAGACACCGGGATGGATGGTGAAAATTCTATCAGCAAAAGCCAGAAGAAACGCGACATGCTGGCATTGCAGGACATCGGCGTGGAGCTCGTTCGGCTGTCAAACGAGGTGATCAACAAGCTCGACTTGCCAGACAATTTACACACCGCCGTCATCGACGCCAAGCGCATCCCCAAAAGCAAATACGGCGGCATGAAACGGCAGATGCAATACATCGGCCGCCTCATGCGCGAGATCGATCCCGCGCCGATCATCGAGCAACTAAGCTCGCTGAAAGCGCCCAACAAAAAACAAACCGCGCTGCATCATCTGGCTGAACGCTGGCGCGAACGTTTGCTCGAAGATGAGACTGCACTCAATGCGTTCCTGAACGCCTTCACCGATGCCGATGCGGCGCTGCTGGCGCGCTACGTGCAAGCGTCGAAAGATGACAAGGCAAAAAATAAGCCGCCAAAACATTATCGATTGCTCTACACGCAGATTCACGATCTGGTGGTCGCGCAATCGCTGGTGCCGGAATAGTTTGCGACGTTGCCCATGAATTTTGATGCCGCGAAAATTGGTCTGCTGTCAATATCTGACCGCGCCTCCCAGGGAATTTACCGCGACGAGGGTTTACCTGCGCTTGAGGCGTGGCTGACGACGGCGTTGAAAAATCCGTTGACGTTTGTCTCGACGGTAATCCCCGATGAGCAGCCGCTGATCGAGGCAAATCTGGAACGACTGGTTGATATTGAAGCATGTTGCCTGGTGCTGACCACCGGCGGCACCGGCCCCGCGCCGCGCGACGTGACGCCCGACGCCACGCTCGCCATTGCGGATCGCGTGATGGACGGCTTTGGCGAACGCATGCGACAAATTTCATTGCGATTCGTGCCGACCGCAATACTCTCTCGACAAGTCGCGGTGGTTCGCGCGCAGTCGCTCATCATCAATTTGCCTGGACAGCCGAAGGCGATCAGGGAAACGCTGGAAGGTTTCAGGGATGCTGCGGGCACGCCGGTTGAGGTGGGGATTTTTGCGGCAGTCCCGTATTGCGTCGATCTGATCGGCGGGCCGTATCTGGAAACCAATGATGATGTGGTCAAGGCGTTTCGTCCCAAAAGTGCTTTGAAGCGATGACGCCTCACCAACCAAAAAAGAGATCATGAAAATAATCCAACACCTCGAACTCAACACCGGCACCGATCCCAAAGGCACCATCATCTGGATGCACGGCCTCGGCGCTGATTGCTGGGACTTTGTCTCCATCGTCAAGGAACTTGGCCTGCCCGCAGATTTGCCGTTGCGTTTCATTTTCCCGCAAGCGCCATCGCGACCGATCACGATCAACAACGGCCAGGTCATGCCCGGCTGGTACGACATATCGATGGCGGAGTTGCAACGTAAACCCGACGAGGCTGGTGTGCGCCAATCGCAGGCGTCCATTGATGCACTGATTGCGCGCGAAATCGGGCGCGGCGTCGCTGCCGACAAAATCATCCTCGCCGGATTTTCGCAAGGCGGCGCGATCGCGTTGCAAACGGGTCTGCGTTACCGCGAAGCACTCGGCGGCATCATGGCACTCTCAACTTACCTGACGCTCGAAGATTCACTCGCCGCAGAGGCGACCGCTGCGAACGCCAACATCCCGATCTTCATGGCGCACGGCACGCAGGATCAGGTCATCCCGCTCTCGCTCGCGCAATCGTCGCGCGCAAAGATGGCGACGCGTGGCTACAAAATCGAATGGCACGAATACCCGATGCCGCACTCGGTTTGCATCGAAGAAATTGAGGACATTGGCGTGTGGATTCAGGCGCGGTTCAAGTCGCGCATTTTGTTGGCGTAGCCATTTTCGAGCCGCATTTAAGCGCGTAGAACGCCTATTCATGCGCATTTCAGAGTGCAATGCCTCTGAAAGCCGCGCCAGTGCTAGAGTTTACCCAACGCTTACCATGCAACCGTCAATGCGATCCGCCGTCCCTGCGTACAGCGTGCGCATTTGCGCCGGGGAAAGGCGTGGCGGTTGTGCGACCCAACAGGCATCAACAACGCCATTCGGCGGCGCTTCACCGGCATTTTCGCCTGCCAGGGCGCGTCAATGCTAGAGTCCTCAATTCTGCGCGGGTTGATCAGGTATTGTTAAAAACTACTTGACTTGCTCACAGTTGAATGGGATAATTTTCCCAAAATATGGCTGATGACATCAAGCGCACACTGCACGCTGCGGTACTTAGACTGCTGAGGCCACTGGTACGGCTTCTGCTCCACCACAGCGTGCCCTATGAAACTTTTGCGGATCTTGCAAGGTGGGTTTACGTGGACGTCGCTGAAAAAGATTTCGCACTGCCGAACAAAAAACAAACCGCGTCGCGCATCTCCGTGATCACGGGACTCAATCGCAAGGAGGTTGCGCGGTTGCAGGAGATGACGGTTGAGGACAATGCGGGGGCAGTTGAATCGTTCAACCGCGCGGAAAAAGTGGTGACGGCGTGGCGGCATGAATATCCGAAAGCGGATAGCCCCAGTCATGCAGCTTCGTTGCCACTTGAAGGCAAGCGCAGTTTTGCATCATTAGTCAAACGCTACAGCGGTGATATGCCGGTGCGTGCCGTGCTGGATGAGCTGTTGCGTGTCGGTGTGGTGCGGAGACTGGAAAACGGCGAGGTCGAGTTGCTTTCAAGCGGAGCCGTGATACCAGACGCGGAAAACAGACAGGCACTACTTGCGCTGTTTGGCGTAGACACTTCAGATTTTATCGCCTCGTTTTCTCATAACGTATTCGCGACGAATGAGAACAAATTCTTTCAACGCAAAGCCTGGTATGACAATATACCGATTGAATTGCTTGTGTCCGCCAGAGGCCTCGCGCGACAACGAGGTCAGGCAATCGTCGATGAACTCACCGCCGAGCTTTCCAAGTTTGACCGAGACATTACCCCGAGCGTTGAGGGCACTGGCCGCGCGCGCGCCGTCTTCGGTGTTTACTACCATGAGGAAATTACCGACCTCGGATCGGAAACGGGAAATAATTCTGCGGCGGGGCGCAAGTGAGGGCGCTCGACTTACGCAAGATGCGTTCGCGCCGCCAGCGACTAAAATACTGTGCTGACGGCGTTTCATTTATACCGCTCTATGCAGCACGGTATGGCAGCAAACTACATCGTTTATCAGCCCGTTCCACCGCTGCCTACGCCAAAGCCGATAGCAGCATGCCCGGTACCGCTAATGCCGCCAGCACCGCCACCGATCAACGCAAGTTCTTGGCCCGTCAATGTAACCGGATCTGCCGCTTCGCCCTGTTCGGTGCCTTGCTTCATTTTTACAGATTGCATGTTGTTCACCTCAGAAAAAATACGGATCGATTTGTCCGCGCGAATAGTTTGAC
>JAYVXF010000135.1:0-6186 GCA_043793345.1 Betaproteobacteria bacterium
GAAACAACGTGGCATACGCCAAATGCTATTTCCAATATTTCACATGACCCACTTACAGGCAGCAAGGCGTCACGCAAATGTGAAGCTTAAGACATTGCAGTCTGTGTAGTTGACGAAAGAATCAGCACGCCGCAACCGCAACCGGGACAAACCATGCGTAATCTTAGACCTCGCTACCCTGCGTAGACACAAACTACTGAGCCTGCAAATTTGCTGGGGCGGGGAGACCGGAAACAGTGGCTCCAGCACCCGCTGCCACAATTGCGGCAATATCCGCACCAACATCTTTTCCATCTGATGCGGCATTGCGAAACGCGCTTCCAGCGGTGAGCATGTAGTTTCCACCCGCGAAGTTCACAAACCCCACCGCCGCTGCATTCACTGGAAAGAAATTGCCAGCTGGGTAAGTGTTCCCTCCGCTTATGATGACGTTTTTAGTGAATATGAAATTTGTGAAAAACGCTGTCAACGTGGAGTTACCCTCGCCAGTACCTGTGCCAATAAAACCATAGCTGCCGCTCGATATGATGTTGTCTCGAAAATCGAACTGGTCAGCTTTTGGGTTGTTTTCCGAGAAACCTGCGGTGCCACCGGCAACGGTAATGATGCCGGTGTTATGCCTTACAGTCACATCAATAGGCCCGCTCAAAAACTGGACGATTCTCCCATCCGCGTCATTTAATCGCGTTACTTGAAAAATATTGTTCTCGATCAATATGCGACTGGTAGTTTGGGCGGGGAAGTTATTGTCTCTGCCAGCTAAATTTACCCCCGATCCCACATTGATGAACTTGTTGAGCCGAACTGTAATGTCCTGTGTTACGGACCAAGGCGCATTCCCACTCTGATTGCGGGGCGTGATCAACAGAGCAAATCCGACCTGTGCATCTGGAAAGCTATTCTCAAAAACATTACCTTCGACTAGCACGCGCTGCGCGTTTTTTAATTCGAGCAAGTTCTTGACAGTCAACGTTGCGCCGATCCATGACAGTGGCTTGAAAAAGTGATTGCGTCGTATCTCGATATCGGACGGAACCGAGTTGGGAATGGCCGGATCCGCGCCGCCAAATAGTACGTTCTCACTGGCAGCTTCCAGGAAATTGTTGACGATTTTGAAGGGGCCGTTTCCTTGATATCCGAAAATCGCCTGGGAGTCGGCACCCGATTCCGAAAAGCCGGAGACGTGAGAGTCAATCACCGCGATACTTGTACCGCTCATCGTAAACCCGCGGCGTCCGGCGGGAGCGGACAAGTCGCCATGGACATAGCATCTGTCAAACACAATGTTGTCCGGAACCGTTGTATTTGAAGAATCACCATTTCCTATGTCGACCAAGCCGTATACGAATTGCCCGGCAACAGGCTTGATTTCAATCCCGACAAAGCGGAAATGGTGAGAGTTTGCGATCGTTTGAATCGCCCCGCCCACAGTGGAGCCAACGACAATCTTTGGCATATTTACAGCGTAGGACGGGCTGACGCGACTGCCGGGCGGCGGCAAACTCGCATAGGCACTTGACCGGATATAGATCCATCCCGACCCAGACGTTTTGTTTGGCAAAGTGAATGGACCAATAAATGTCGCGCCAGCCTGCAACACGATGGTGTCGCCAAGCGAAGCGCTATTCAGAGCCGCCTGGAAATTACCGCCAGCGTTCACGGTGATGGTGTTACCAGCGGGCGGAGAATAGGTCGTATCCATAAAGACCCGCGGCAATTCAGGTAGCGTCGCCGCCACGCCCGACCTTGGGGAAATTGACAATAAAGCAACGCCTGACACGAAGGCAATGCAACTGCCGATGTTCCGGATTTTTAGACGCATATTGAAATTCATTTTAAACCTCCAACCTACTGTTACCTGCATTGGCGCGACACATCAGACTGAACGCGCCCACTTGATCATTCCCATACGTCGAATGTACCAACCGTGTTAAAGGTTCCGCAGGGATAAAAAACGAGCAACCGTAGAAACGGAATACGTCGTACTCTACCTGTTATTGTGCGCTATGCATGGGCGCAGCACGCTTCAAACCGCAACCCGGAGCCCGACGTTTATTCATCACCAACATCGTTTGCCGCTGCCCATCAACACCTTCAACCAAGTTAGGGGACAGCCTTGGACACTTCATTTGAGAAGGGACTTTCAACGCCACTTGCGTCATAGGCCGTTGTCGCGAAATAATAAAGAGTCCCGCTGTTAAGGCCGGTCACCGCGTACGCGGTGGAATTTCCGACGTCAATGCCTTGCCCCGCAGGTTGAACATACGATCCAGGTGCAGTGCCGTAGTAGACGCGGTATCCGGAAAGATTGGCGCTAATCACAGGATCCCAAGACAGGCCAGCAGTCATCGGCGTCGCCGTGAAAGTGGCAATGCAAATCGAACTTGCGGCCAGCACAAACGTACTGGTCGACGCCGCCCCGGCGCAGCCACCGGACCAGCCGTTAAATGTCGAGCCGGCACTAGCAGCGGCGCTAAGAGTAACGGACGTGTTTTGCGTAATATTGGCCGCACAACTACTGCCGCAATTGATGCCTGCGGGCGCAGACGAGACAAGCCCGTTGCCTGCACCTGACTTGGAAATAATTAATGTGGCGACATTGGCCGCAGGCAAAGTAAGTCCGGCACGTGCTTTAACGAGCGAAATATCAGCGGAATTAATCGCGCCCGATGCATTCACATCGTAGACAAAGGAAGCTGCGGTCGCTGGCTGCCCAGAGCGCGCCTTCACGCTGCTGATATCGCTGGCGTTGACGTTTCCCGAGTTGTTCACGTCGCCCACGAGGAAACCAATCGACACGCTCACAGGAAGCGCGCCGTTAACCTGCGATAACGAAATCGTCATGCGTTTATTGTCAGGAATGCCGGTGACGGTAACGCTGACCTCATTGCTCGATGCGCCGGAAATAGCGGCGGAAGCAGTGCCTACCGACCCAAACGCATCTCTGGAATCGGGCGTGCCGGTCGCAGTGATGGTGCTATCAAACTGAAAAACAATGACGTGGCCGTTGCCGATGGTTCGTGGCTCGATCGTGACCGACCCGCCAATGGCCTGAGTGGTGTCGATGGTGAGATCGAATGAACCCGCCGTGCCATGCACTTTTCGGGATTTGACGCCGGTAAGGGTAAGCGCGCTTGCATCGATCGCGCTAAAAGCGGTAAGCCCAAATGCAATGCAGGCAATGAATCGAGTGATGTACATCGTTGAAACCCTCTTTGAAGAAGTCGTTTATTAATGGAGCGACAAAAGAGGTGCGCATTTGCCAGTGTCACACCGCACGAAAAATACGAACAACGGAAACCAACTACACCGCTTATTCCACACATCTCTTCAACCTCGTTGAAAGATGTGCCATTCGTCTCGCACGCTGCCCCACCTGTTTTTTTGATAAATCTTTTTTAGGATTTTTATAACGGACGGATGGTATCAACCGGGATTGATGCTATGCAAGGCATCTTGTGACTTGCAGTACACCCCTCAATTGTGCTCAGGGTTGCATTTTCGGGGTCACTGAATGCGCGGCTTGGCTGCCCGGGTCGTACGCCGGCAGACGGTGTTAACCAGCAAAATATCAGCAAACACTAGCACTGGCGCGGCGTATGAACCACAAATGCCCCAAAAAGCCCGCCAGTGCTCGTGTTTATGCATCGAAACCTTTCCAAATGCGGACTGCGTTGATCGATAAAGTGTTGACCCCTTCCAACAGCGCGGAGGTGGGATCAGCTTTTCGATAACAACGATGTAAACACCCAGACGCTATTTCTGCGCGCAAGTCTGCACATCTCGCGCTGACGCGTCCGGCGGCGGATAAGAAGGGCGAGTGATTTTTTGCCGGGCGGCGAAGCCAATATCAAAGCTGCTGGCCACAATGACAAGGGAACAACACCGAGCCGCCGCTCGCCATCGCATGTGTTTGTCGGCTAGCCCGACGCTCCGCAACGGATTGCACTTGAATTATTGGGTTTGCCATGCACCGGGCAAAATTCAAGTCAATAACCGTCTATATCCTCACTAAGATCCGTCAGCGACCAGTGGGCCACTTTCAACGTGGCCAGCAAGGCCGGGTCGTTGGCATGGATGCCGACAATTTTCTGACCGGCACCTTTGCGCGTCCAATAGCCAGCGCGCGCGAAAACTGAGCGCTGATCCTGACTTTGCAAGGTAAGCATGACAAAGCCGCACGCTGCGTTCTCGGCCTGGCAACCCGTAAAACCAAGCAGGGCGCGCAAGGTGACGTCGCGGTCATCGCTGCGGATCTGCCAGTCGATGATGTGCAACCATGTCTGGCCGTCCTCACGGGTTGCAACCCGCCAAGCGACATGACCGATGCACTGATCGGCTCGATAGGCACCTGTCACCGCATACCGCGCCCGCGGGTTATCAAAAAGACGCCGGTTAAGAAAAGTGGCACTGCGCTCGATCTGGACCTGATCGGGTCTGGCAGGATCGGTCAATATCGTCGACGAATCATCGAAATGGGTGATCGGGCGCATCTGTATCTGCTTGGTCGACGCGAGCGTAGAAATCCTGCGCCAGCCACGCAACGCAAGATTGCCCAAGGTGATTGCGACGACCGCCGCCGGTCCGCGACCAAACCGTCGCTGTACATAATGGCGTATGTTGATGGGCTGTAGACACTCCTGCCGCGCGGGTAAAGGCAGAAATAAACGATTGACGGTGCCGGCTGAGTTCTCGTTCGCGCCGATGGCAAGGGTAAAATCAGCACCGCGAAACATCGCCTGATTCAACCAGACGCCCAAGCCGCTTTGTCGGGCACTCTCGTCGACTAAAATATCCATGGTGCGCGCGCCGGTCCAGCGGTGACCGGCATGCAAGCACACCATGTCTTCCGCACCGATCATACCAAGCAGCCGGTTGGGCCCGTACAACACCCAAAGATCGCCCAGCCCACAATCAGACCGACCCAGGCGATATCGCCATTGCAAGTATGCGGCGTCGTCCCAGCGAATTTGCTCGCCGAAATTGTTGTGACGAAACTCGACCACGGCGGACAAATCGGCGTGGCTTGCCTTCTTTAGTCCGGTGAGCAACGCCTCCGCGCTGATTCCCAGTGCGCGTGCGACCAGCTTGGTCGTCGTTTCAAATGCAGGAGGGTGCTTCATGCGGTTTTTGACTAATCCTGCAATAGTTGCCGGGCTCGCAAAAACTCCAGAGCATCGCCAATGGACCGCATTTTGCGTGAATCATCGGCTCCAAGCTCTATGCCAAAACGATCATCCAGCTCGGCGATCAACATCAACGCTCCCATTGAGTCCCACCCGACCATCGTGTCACGCTGCCGCTCGGCATGCACCTCGGCCACGGGTTCATTGAAGGCTTCGGCCAGCATCTGCAGTGCTTGGTCCAGAGTCAGTTGGCTGGCGGACATGCGAGTATCACCTTGTGGAAACGGGAAAAACGAGAGTTTAACTTACACCGCACAAACCAACGTAGTCAGCATGCATGACGACCATCTTGCGATCAAGCTCAGTGAGCACCGCCCCCCAGGACAATCCGACACCATAACCCAGCATCATGACCCGCAGGGATGGGGTCGTCTGTTCAGCCAGTGATTGGGCGAGAGACTGGGTTAAAACCAGCGGCACGGACGGCCCGCCACTATTGCCGAATTGTTCCAGTATCAGTGGCAAGCGGTTTTCCGGCAGGCCGCATTTTTTGGCGATGTGCCGCATGATGAAGCGGTTGGATTGATGAAACAGGAATGAGTCCACATCGGCCACGGTCAGACCGGCAAACGCCAGTGTGTCATTGATCAAAGCTGGCACTCGCTTGACGGTGAAGTTAAAAATCGCCGCGCCATCCATCTGCAAATGCAGGTGTCGCGGGTCAAGCGGATTGCGGTCACGAAACCCACCGCCGCGAATGATTAACTGCTCAGCACCGCTGCCATCGGTGTGCAGTGCAAACACCGATTCGGGCGCGTCGGTACATGCTTCGAGCGCTGTGGCCGAGCCCGCATCGCTGAACAGCAGCGTCGTGGCATGGTCGTCGGCGGTGGTGAATTTGCTTGGCGTCTCACCGTGGAGCAATAAAATCCGCTGCTGACCGCCGCCTTTGAGCATGGTTGCAGCCAGATACAAGCCATATGGATAGCCGGAGCAGCCTAGTCCCAGATCAAACGCGGCACAGTGATCCGAAAGTCCCAGCTTTTGATGCAGTACGCAA
>JAYVXF010000136.1:0-6173 GCA_043793345.1 Betaproteobacteria bacterium
GCGCAAAACATGGAGTTCAAAAAGAATGAACAATTTTAGCTTGCTGAACCGAGTGGTGGTTGGTGCCGGCATCGTCCTGCTGACTGGCTGCATACCTCAGGTACAAGACGCGATTGACCAAGCAAGGGAACGGGCATTGAATAGAGGCGGTCGTATAGAACTCAATTGCCAATTTGATGCGATGTTTTCAGGCAGCTGCGGTACACGCATACGCAGCGGCGTGTTTGTGTCCGCAGTGACCGACGAGATTGATGTTGCGTTGGGGGGTGTGTTAGTGGAGGCTGCGGGTGCTGTTGTTACCGCGTCCAATGCGCCGGTTACGGTAAATTTGTTTCTTAACGGCCAACTTATCGCGGCCAATTCGTTTACCTATTCCAAAAACGATCAGATGCTGAAATTCGATCAGCCCAACGCCGTAAACGCGTGGGTAAATTCGTATAGTGGCCAATACGATATGATGGAGTCCGTATTGACTGGCTTGCAGGTGGTCTCCGGGGGCGGGCAAAACTCCTTGGTTGTCACGGAAGTGATCGGACCATTTAATTTGATCTCCGCTTCTCAATCCTGGAATCACCCACCAGTCGTGGATGACACCGTCAGCTAGTGATATTAGGATCAATTTGGTTTGGGGTGATCCAGCCAGTTAACTCTAACGGGCTGGATCACCCTTCTTGGATCGGCAAAATGTTGCGGCCAAATTTTCTTGTCACAATTCTTGGGCTAATCGCGGCCTTCCTGACGGGGTGCGGGGTCGTGCCGGTTTTCCGACCGAATACGGAAGGAATAGTCGGTGTTCGCGGACATATTCAGACCCGTATCGAATCGGACGCAAGGCACTTTAGCGTGAGATCGGGCGGCGAAATAGTTGGGGCAAAAAAAAACCATGGTTCGGAATCTTGGCGAAAGATCGGCGAATTCTCGACGAGTCATTTCGCTGTAGCACTTTTCGCGCCCGAGGATGAGGCTATTTTGTTCGATACCGCCATGCGAGTGCCCGTCGCTATCGCGTCGAGCAAACGTGGTTTGAGTGACCTTGATATTTTGCACGCCGGATTCCTCAAGTCAAACAAGGCTCTGATGGAGATGCTGGGCACGCGCACCGTGAAATCCCAGTTCAACATCTATTATTCGCGCCCCGAAGCACCCGCGCGCGTCCCTTTTACCGATTGGCAACCGGGACCCATTGTCGATCCCGTTAAATTGAATCTGGCTATCATTATGCCGGTTCGAGCAAATGGCCAAAGCCTGCTGAAACCCGAAGATCGTGAGGCTTGGCACACAGCCGTTGTCAGTGGCTTTGCGCATGAATACATGCACGTCGTTCAGGCAAACGCGCCTACGCCGCCGCGCCCAGCATTGGCGGACGAATTTGTTGCGTATGCCGTAGGCGACTGCATTACGGCAATCTTGCACGGAAAGTTTTCCGAGGCATCCAGAAAGTCGGGGATGGAAGTGGCGGAAGTGTATTTTCAAAAAGGAAAGCGCTACTATCTGGATCAGCCTTTCGCGCTCTCCGACACCGCCGGCGACCTCGCCGCACTCGCCGGAAGTCTCTTTTTTTCGCGCCCGGAGTTAAAAGATGCGACCCTGACCCATTGGCAGCAAATCGCTCCCGCGTATTGCAAGTACATCGCCAATGCGGTGCCCGATTTTTCGACGGTTGAAGGGGGACTGGATTGGATCGAAAAGCATGTCTACCGTGCGAAACTGGATTTTCTGGCTCCAGAAGATCACTAGCGTTTACGTGACTCGAAGCCTGCACAAAGAATCCGGCTCTGCCTGTTGCGTCTCGTGAGAGCGTGATAAGGGGTCAACGTCAATTATTTTTGGAGCCACCCTGTCGTCACTCAGAACGGCTAAGCAACATTGGGGAAAGACTACGGTTCCCACAGCAACCCCTTCAGCCACGCATCAAGCAGCTACCAGCCGGGCGCGTTGCACCTTCGGCATACCGGCCTTGCGCACTTGCCAAAGGTCATATTCGGCTTGCTGTGCTATCCATGCGTCGGCATGTCCGCCATTGTTAACGCCTAACCATCCCTCCAGACGCAGTGCCATTGACGGCGATATTGCAGCCCGTTCATTGAGCACGCGGGACAAGGCGGCGCGGGTGACACCCAGTTGTCTGGCCGCATCGGTCACCGTCAGTCCCAATGCGGGTAATACATCTTCACGCAGGGTTGCGCCGGGGTGCGGCGGATTGTGCATTTTCATTTTCATTTCCTTCTCGCTATAAGCGCTATAAGGGGTCAGCGTCAATTGTCTTTGGAACCGCCCTACCGTCACTGAAAACGACTACGCCGCGCGACGAAACGGCGCAACCGCCGGAAGTGGTCTTTGCGACGCTTGCCATAAATCCCATTTTGTTTGTCCGGCAAGCCACGATTCGGGTGTCGTATTCGTCAGCAATCCGACGCGGATGGCCATATCAGCCGAGACTGCCGAACGTCCATTCAAAACACGCGACAACTGAACGCGGGACACGCCGAGACGCCCCGCGACTTCCTCAATCGTCATTCCTTCCGGGAGGAATTCCCGCAACAACTCGCCCGGGTGCGGTGGGTTAAACATGCGTGCCATAACTTTCTCCTAGTGATAATCCTGGTAGTTCACCAAGATCGCGTTAGCCCCGTCAAAAGCGAAGGTTAGACGCCAATTTCCATCGACCCATACAGCCCAATGACCCTTTAGCTCGCCTTTGAGTGCATGAAGTTTCCAGCCCGGTGCGTCCATGTCTGACGACTTCATCGCATCATCAAGTCGGGAGAGCATCAACCGCAATCGGCGCTCATGCTGCGCCTGAATTCCGGACTTGGAGCCCTGCTCAAAAAATCGTTTCAGCCCTTTGTGCTGGAAGCCTTTGATCATCGGCCAAGCGTATCATGTAACACTACGCTTTACAAACATCCTGACCAAAATTTCCGCTAACACCAGCCCTGGCGCGCCTCCCAGCCAACAAATGCCTGAAACACCGCACCAGTACTAGACTTTAGCATTTCAATCACGCTCGCCGTACAGGGTTACGATATCGCATGCAAACCGTAACCCCCGCCCTCGAAGCCGAATACAACAACCGCGTTCTCGTCCCCGATCACCTCGCCATTTTCGAACGTTGGCGACGTGATTCGGCGAGCATCCGTGATCGCACGCCATGCACGCTGGACATCGCTTACGGTGAGGAGCCTCTGAACAAACTCGATTTTTTCCACGCAAAAAATTCTCGCGGCACGGTGATCTTCATCCATGGTGGCTATTGGCGCTCGCTCGACAAAGCGGATTTTTCGTTTGTCGCCATACCATTCCTCGATGCCGGTTTGGATGTGGCCTTGATCAACTATCGCCTCTGCCCATCGGTGCGAATAAGCGAAGCTGCGGGGGATTGCCGTCAAGCGCTTGTCTGGATTATCGAAAATGGTGGCGCACACGATATGTCGGTGGATCGCATCGTGTTGGCCGGTCATTCTGCTGGCGGACATTTAGTGGCGATGTTGTACGCGACCGATTGGCAGCAACTGCGATGCAATGTAGGCAACGTCATCGGCGGCATCGCGTTGAGTGGCGTGTACGATCTGGAGCCATTGATCCAGTGCTCGATGAACGCGGATCTGAAACTTAATCACCACACCGCCCGTGCGGCCTCACCGGTTAAACTGGAATCGACATTGGCGGTACCGCTTCACCTCGCCGTGGGTGCCGCCGAGAGTCGCGCGTTCCGCGAGCAGTCGCGCCTGCTTGCAGCCGCTTGGCCGGATATTTGTGGGGCGCCTGAAGAAGTGAAGAACGCAAATCACTTCACCGTGGTTGATTATTTGGCGCAGCCGACGCACCAGACGTGTCTGCAGGTGGTGGGGCTTTTCAGCTAAAGCTGTAGCAACTGAATACCGCGAGCCCGTCATTCCCGCGCAGGCATCAAGGCATGCCTTGACTCCAAGACTGGTTGAATGAACTTGGATTCCCGCCTTCGCGGGAATGACGGTACTTTGGATTTTCGACATATTCAAATTGTCGAATCCGCAGCAACATCCGTTCGCGCACGCATCAGGCATTTCCCGCCACCAAACCTGCCGTTCGCCGCTTGCTATATGGGTCGCGAGCCTTGTTCCCCTATAATTCAATCCATCGATCAGCTACTTTATTTCAGGGAACAACGTGTCCACGACCGACCTCTCCAAACTCACGATTTCGCGCGACCAGAAGGCATTTACAGGCAAGAAAAATGGCCGCAAAAAATGGTGGATCATCGCGGCCGTTTTAGTGGTCGTCGTCGTTGCCTTCGTCAGTCTGCGCGGTAGTGACCCGCAGCAGATTGAAGCCGGTGTCGTCGCCAGCGCTTATCCGTCACAGGCCATTACCGTGCTCAACGCCACCGGTCGCGTCTCGGCGCGCACCAAAGCGGCGGTATCGACCAAAGCCACCGGGCGGCTCGAATATCTGGGCGTACAGGAAGGCTCCATCGTCAAGGCGGGCGACTTGCTGGCGCGCATCGAGAATCGCGATGTCACGGCAAGCCTCGATCAGGCGCAGGCCAGCTTGCGCGCGGCGAGAGCGAATCTCGAACAGGGCTTGGCGGAATTTCGCGATGCAGAAGCGAACTTGAAACGCTCGGACGATTTGGTGAAGAAAAATTTTATTTCATCCGCGACGTACGATACCGCGTTAGCACGTTTCGATAAAGCCAAAGCCTCGGTCGCGTCGTTCAATGGTGCCATCGGTGTTGCCGAGGCCAACGTGCGCGCTGCCCGTGTCACTGTTGAGCAGACGCTGATCCGCGCGCCCTTTGATGGCGTGGTGTTGACCAAGAACGCAAACGTCGGCGATATCATCACGCCGTTCTCCTCGGCTGCCGACTCAAAAGGCGCGGTGGTAAATATGGCCGATATGTCGACACTGGAAGTGGAAGCGGACGTTTCGGAAGTGTCTCTCGGCAAAATCAATGTCGATCAGCCCGTCGAAATTCAACTCGATGCTTTCCCCGATCTGCGCCTGCTGGGTAAAGTGAGCCGCATCGTGCCGACGGTGGATCGCTCCAAGGCGACGGTGCTGGTGAAAATTGAATTCGTTGAAAAAGATAAACGCGTGTTGCCCGATATGAGCGCGAAGGTTTCTTTCCTGCAACGCGAATTAAAAGCGGAAGAACGCAAACCCGTCACCGCCGTGCAGCAAGCGGCGATCTCCAAGCGCGATGGCAAAGATGTGGTGTTCGTGATCGACGACAAAAATATCGTCAAGCAAATGGACGTCGTCGTTGGTGGCAAAGTCGGCGATCTGGTGCAGGTATCTGCAGTGAAGCCGGGTGAAAAGGTGGTACTGAATCCGGGTGAAAAAATGAAAGATGGCGGCGCTGTCACCATCATCAAGAAATAGGTTGGCGAGCGCCATGTCGCCGCCACTGGTAGAGATTAAACATCTGGTCAAAGGCTATACCCGGGGCGACCAGATCGTGCCGGTGCTGCACGATATTTCGCTCGACATTGCGCGCGGCGACTTCATTGCGTTAATGGGGCCGTCCGGCTCCGGAAAATCCACACTGCTGAATTTGATTGCGGGCATCGACAAGCCCGACGCGGGGACGCTCAGGATTGATGGCGAGGATATTACCCAGCTATCCGAAGGTGAATTGGCGGATTGGCGCGCGTCGAACATCGGTTTCATTTTCCAGTTCTATAACCTTATGCCGGTGTTGACTGCATTCGAGAATGTAGAGCTGCCGCTGCAACTGACCAATCTGTCGAGAGCCGAACGTCGCCAGCGCGTGGAAATGACGCTTTCACTGGTCGGACTTTCCGACCGCATGGAACACTATCCGAACGAGCTTTCCGGAGGCCAGCAGCAGCGCGTTGCCATTGCACGTGCGATCGTCACTGACCCGACGATTCTGGTTTGCGACGAGCCGACGGGCGATCTGGACAAGCAATCAGCCAGCGATGTGCTTGACATGTTGAAACGGCTGAACGAGGAAATGGGCAAGACCATCATCATGGTGACCCACGATGCGCACGCAGCTGAAGCGGCGAAGCGCATGGTGCATCTGGAAAAAGGCGAGTTGGTCTAATGTGCTGCTGCATGTTTAATGCGACTATTGAGAATTGCCTAACCGCATGACACCGATGCCAGTTGTTACCACGCCCTCTCCCCCAGCCCCTCTCCCGCGAGCGGGAGAGGGTGGCCGACAG
>JAYVXF010000137.1:0-6152 GCA_043793345.1 Betaproteobacteria bacterium
TTTTGATGGCATTCTCATCAAGGAAAATCACATCGTGGCTGCTGGCGGTGTCAACCCTGCGTTGAAGGCCGCATTTGCCCTGGTGCAGCATGGCGCGCCAGCCGAGACCATGATCGAGATCGAGGTGGAAACACTCGATCAATTAAGCCAGGCGCTTGATGGCGGTGCAAAATTGATTCTGCTCGACAACATGAACAACACGCAGCTGCGGGAAGCCGTAAAACTCGCCAACGGCCGCGCGGAACTCGAAGCATCCGGCGGTGTCTGCTTACAAACAATCCGCGCCATCGCGGAAACCGGCGTGGATCGTATTTCGATTGGCGCGCTGACCAAAGATATTCGCGCGCTCGATCTTTCGATGCGCTTTTCACTGCATTGATTTCTACACCTCTTACGTCAAAAGACCATTCATCATGACCTCGATAAAATTACCTTTTCTCGCCGCAATCGTGGCGTCCGGTTTCGTGCTTCTGTCCGGATGCGCATCAACCACTGCGCCGAAAGCAGATCCGTTCGAGAGCGTGAATCGCGCGACGTATGCGTTCAACGACACGCTCGATACCGCGGTGTTCAAACCGATTGCAAAAGGCTACGAGACCGTCACGCCTGGTTTTGTTCGCGCTGGTGTGACCAATTTATTCACCAATATCGGCGATGTCGCAACCGCACTGAATAATCTGCTGCAAGGCAAGCCGGTCGACGCGGCCTCCGACGCGGGACGATTCGTCGTCAATTCCACCATCGGTGTGCTGGGCCTGTTCGATGTCGCCACGCCGATGGGTCTCGACAAGCACAACGCGGACTTCGGTCAGACATTGGGGAAATGGGGCGTTGGCAGTGGGCCGTTCCTGATGCTGCCATTGATGGGACCTGCGACGCTGCGTGACGCGGTCGGCCGCCCGGTGGATGGTTACGCGGGATATTTCCGCTATGTCGATCACATCCCCACACGCAACGTGGCCTTTGGCGTTGAACTTATTGACCTGCGCGCCAATCTGCTCGGTGCAAGTACCACGCTTGACACCGCAGCACTCGACAAATATCAATTCATCCGTGATGCATATCTGCAAAGGCGACTGCGCGGAATATATGACGGCAAAGTGCCGCAGGAAAAGCTCGATCAGTTGGAGGATGATCTGGTGCCGCCGAAGTCGGCTGCCGCGCCGAAAGTAGATGCGAAAACAGACCCCGTGCAAGAGAAAAAATAACACGGCGTTTTACCGGCGCAACTATTTATTCCTGTTAATTCAAAACCGGCTTCATACGCATGTCATTTAGAACCCGGCTTCATACGCATGTCATTTCGAACCCGGCTCCATATGCCTGTCATTTCGAACCCAGCTCCATCGGGTGAGAAATCTGCTTTTTTAGCGACGGCGCGCAAATCACATAGTTGCGACGAGCCGACGATTTCACTTAGCATAAATTAACGTAGAACAAGCATTGGTGGGCATGGTAGCGGACAAATGCCCTGAGACCAGCGCCAGTGCTAGCGTTTATTACTACGAAATAGCATCCATTTTCGCCGCAATGAATCGTTTGACGGCTTGGGCATCTGCGTCCATCACCGTAAACCGTTGCGGCAATTTTTCGATGTTATCGAACGCGGATGACCGCGCAGGTTTGCGCCCTAACGCTTCCACCATGCTCGCTTCAAACTTGGTCGGCAACGCGGTCTCCAGGCAAATCAGCGGCACACCCGCCTCGCGATGCGCCAGACCGACGTTCAAACCGTCGGCCGTGTGCGTGTCGATTTCAATTTTGTACCTGCTCCACGCCATGCGAATCGTCTCCATGCGATCAGCGTGACTGCTATTGCCTGAAATAAATCCAAACGCGGGCATCCGTTTCCACACGTCACCGCATGCACCGATGTCAAACCCGCCTTCATGCTCGACCTTGCGCATCAGCTCGCGCACTGCGGCTGGATCGCGCCACACCAGGTCGTAGAGGAAACGCTCGAAATTGGATGCCTTGGAAATATCCATCGACGGGCTGGAGGTTTGCTGCGTTTCTGCCGAGCCGCGTGGTCGATAGTGGCCGCTGCGAAAAAATTCGTCGAGCACATCGTTCTCATTGGTGGCGACGATCAAATGCCTGATCGGCAGTCCCATCATGCGCGCAATGTGCCCGGCCAGCACGTTGCCGAAATTGCCCGAAGGAACCGCGAACGTGACTTTTTCGGTATTCGACACTGTCACCGCAAAGTAGGCTTTGAAATAATAAACAACCTGCGCCACGATGCGACCCCAGTTGATCGAATTGACCGCGCCGATTTTGTATTTTGCCTTGAACGCAAGGTCGTTGGAGACTGCCTTCACCACGTCCTGGCAATCATCGAATACGCCGCGCATTGCAATGTTGTGAATGTTCTCATCCTGCAAAGAAAACATTTGCGCGGTCTGGAACGGCGACATTTTTTCATGCGGGCTCAACATGAACACCCGCACGCCGCGTTTGCCCTTCAACGCATATTCAGCGCTCGAGCCGGTGTCGCCGGAAGTTGCACCAAGAATATTTATTTCGGCATTTCGTTTGGCCAACACGTATTCAAAAAGATTACCGAGAAACTGCATGGCAATATCTTTGAACGCCAGCGTCGGCCCGTTCGAGCATTGCAAAATATGCAGATCGGGCTCAAGCGTTTTAATCGGCGTGATGTCAGACGTGCCGAACACCTCGGTCGAATAAGTTTTTTGAATGATTTTTTTCAAATCATCTTTTGGCATATCGTCGGCGTACAGGCCGATAATTTCGAACGCCAATGCAGCATAAGACAGCCCGCGAAGCCGCGCCAATGCTTGTTCTCCGAGCATCGGATAGGTTGTGGGCAGATATAAGCCACCGTCCGGGGCTAGGCCTTCCAACAAGATATCGCAGAACGTTTTTGGCGGATCGTCAGCAGCAGAACCCGCACCGCGCGTGCTTATGTAATGCATGCTCATGGCAACGACTCCGCCAAACGCCACGGTGGATGCAGCCGATTCCCACCGGCCTGGAACAGGCAGATCGGATTGCCGGCCGGGTCGCGCAAACGCGCCTCGCGCCACAGCCAGTTCTCGTCGGTAGGATCGGATTCAAAGTGCAGACCGACCGCTTTCAAGCGCGCAACTTGCGCATCAAGATCATCGTTTTCAAAATAGACAACGGTCGACGAATTCACTACGGCGTCGCCAACGTGAATCGAAAACGTGCTGTCACCTTCCGGGCACATGAAGCGCGCGTAATGCGGACTCTTCACGATCAGCTTTAAGCCGAGCTTGGTATAGAAAATCTCAGCCGCGTCGATGTCGTCAACCGTGACGGTCACCTGATTCAATCGCATATCAGTTCAACTCCTCCAGACGAATGCGCACAACCTTCGCCGCGATGGTCGGCAGCGCTTCAATTTTTTTGATCGCCGTATTTACATTCGCCTCGACCGAACGATGCGTGAGAATAATGACGTCGACCAACGCTTCGCCCTCCTCCGCTTCTTTTTGCAGAATGGCGTCAATCGAGATCGAGCCGTCGGCCAGGATGCGCGTGACATCGGCCATCACACCGGGGAGGTCATGCGCGCGCAGCCGCAGGTAACAGCCGGTCTCAACCTGCTCCATGCGCAGAATCGGCGTGTCGTGCAATTGATCGGGCTGGAAAGATAAATGCGGCACGCGATGTTCGGCCTCTGCCGTCATCATCCGCGTCACATCGACCAGATCTGCCACCACCGCACTCGCCGTCGCCTCACCGCCCGCGCCCGGCCCGTAGTAGAGCGTGGCACCGGCTGCATCACCTTTAACCAAAATTGCGTTCATCACGCCTTCGACATTCGCGATCAGGCGCTTTTCCGGGATGAGCGTCGGATGTACGCGCAGCTCGATGCCGTCGGCCGCGCGCCGGGTGATGGCCAGCAGCTTGATGCGGTAGCCGAGTTGCTCGGCGTATTTGATGTCCTTGTCGGTCAGCGTCGAAATGCCTTCGGTGTAGGCCTTGTCGAACTGCGGCGGCACACCGAACGCAATCGCCGACAGAATGGTCAGCTTGTGCGCAGCATCGATGCCTTCGATGTCAAACGTCGGATCGGCCTCCGCATAGCCCTTGGCCTGCGCTTCTTTCAACACCGACTCGAAACTCGCGCCGCGTGAACGCATCTCAGACAGAATGAAGTTGGATGTGCCGTTGATGATGCCGGCAATCCATTCGATGCGGTTCGCGGTAAGGCCCTCGCGCAACGCCTTGATAATCGGCACGCCGCCAGCGACAGAAGCTTCAAACGCGACGGTTACGCGGTTTTTTATCGCTGCCGCAAAAATCTCGGTGCCGTGCCTGGCCAGCAGCGCTTTGTTGGCCGTGACCACGTGCTTGCCGTTCGCAATCGCTTTTAGCACCAGCGCCTTGGTGAAGGTGTCGCCACCGATCAACTCGCAGACGATGTCGATATCCGGATGCGCCACCAGCGCGTCAGCATTGGCGAGTAGCTCAATGCCGTCGAGAGAAAAATTGCGCGGCCTCAATACATCGCGCGCGGTCGCGTGCGAGATGCGAATCTCGCGCCCGGCGCGGCGGGCAATCTCCTCCCTGTTACGGCGCAGCACCTTGATTGTGCCGGCACCGACTGTACCCAGCCCCAGCAATCCTACGTTGATTGGTTTCATTTGTTGATGGATTTTGAAAAGTGAAACGCGGGTACGGTAAGTCCCTCGCGAAAATAAAATTTATGCGCCTGTTGGCGCTGCGTGCCGGAATCGAGCGCCAGACAATCGCAGCCACGCTCGGCTGCCACCGTTTCCATGTGCGCAATCAGTGCATGACCGATGCCGGTGGAACGCAATGTCTCGTCGGTAATCAAGTCATCACAATAAAGCTCGCGGCCGCTGTAGGTTTTTTCAAGGATGCGAAACACTGTGATGCCACACACTTTATCGTCCCGCACGCACACCGCCATGTCGGCACCAGAGGCAAAAATTTCGCCCATGCGAGCTACGTAGTCAGTCGGCAGCAACGGACGCAATTGCCGGTGTACGGTTTCTGATTGCTTCAACCATTCGAGCTCGATGATGTCGTGAACGGCATTGGTGATAGTGATGATTTTCATGCGGTTATTTTCCAGCAATGCGACAGTCGGTGTCCGTCATTCCCGCGCAGGCGGGAATCCAAGTGCGCGAAGCGCGCCACCCCTGAGTTGGAGATCCAAGTTTCACGATGCTTGGATTCCCGCCTGCGCGGGAATGACGGTCAACATTATTGTCCGGGCGAGAGAATCTAACTACATCAACCCATCTTTTTTAAACATTTCTTTTATCCCGCGCACCGCCTGCCGCGTGCGCTCGGTATTTTCGATCAGCGCAAACCGGACATGGTCATCGCCGTAATCACCAAAGCCGATTCCCGGAGACACCGATACTTTCGCCTCAAGCAGCAATTTTTTGGCAAATTCGAGCGAGCCCATTTTCAAATACGGCTCAGGGATTTTTGCCCAGATATACATCGACGCTTTCGGTTTGGTCGTCACCCAGCCCGCTTCGGCGAGGCCCTTATGCAGCACATCACGTCGCGTTTGATACTGGCCAACAACGTCGGCCACGCAATCCTGCGGGCCATCGAGTGCAGCGATAGCCGCGATCTGGATCGGCGTAAAGGTGCCGTAGTCGTGGTAGCCCTTCATTTTCGCCAGCGCCGCCACGAGGTCTTTGTTACCGACCATGAAGCCGATACGCCAGCCCGCCATGTTGTAGCTTTTTGACATGGTGAAAAATTCCACCGCGACATCGCGTGCGCCCGGCACCTGCATGATCGACGGCGCTCTCCAGCCGTCAAACGTGATGTCCGCGTAAGCCAGATCGTGTACGACCAGCACGTTGTTCGCTTTAGCCAACGCGATGATGCGCTCGAAAAAATCCAGCTCGACACACATCGCGGTCGGGTTGGACGGGAAACCGAGAATCAACATTTTCGGCTTTGGATAAGTCTCGCGAATCGCCCGCTCGGCCTCCTCGAAAAAATCGACCCCCTCGGTCATGCGCACATGCTTGATCAGGGCACCGGCAATCACGGCACCGTAGATATGAATCGGATAGCTCGGATTTGGCACCAGTACGGTATCGCCGCTGTCGAGTGTGGCCAGCATCAGATGCGCCAGGCCTTCTTTCGAACCAATGGTCACGATGGCC
>JAYVXF010000138.1:0-6132 GCA_043793345.1 Betaproteobacteria bacterium
CGGAGAGCCACTGTTTAAGCGGGGTTTGCGCGATCACACGGGTGAAGCGCCGCTGAAAAAAAATCTTGCCGCAGGCATCATCAAGTTAAGCGGCTGGCAACCGGGTGAAGCGTTTCTCGATCCGATGTGCGGCAGCGGGACGTTTCTGATCGAGGCCGCAGAAATGGCGCTGGATATTGCGCCCGGATTATCGGGTGGCAAATTGCGTGAATTCGCTTTTACCAAGCTGAAGAGTTTCGATAAGGCGATATGGGACGCAGAAGTCGTGGCTGCAAAATCACGCGTCAAGCCCGCCGCGCTGCTGCCGATTTTCGGCACCGACAAATATGGTTACGCCGTTACTGACGCGCGCGAAAATCTCACCGCCAATGGTTTGATCGACTGCGTGCATTTGAAGCAGGTGAGCATTCTTGAAGTCGCCGCACCAGCCGCGAGCGGCGTGCTCGTCACCAATCCGCCCTACGGTGAGCGCCTCGGTGACACCACCGATCTTGCCGAGCTCTATCCGAAACTGGGCGATTGGTTGAAGCAAAAATTCGCCGGATGGCGCGCGTATTTTTTTACCGGCGACCCACAACTCGCAAAGGGTGTTCGCTTATCGGCGAGCAAGCGCACGCCGCTATTCAACGGCAAGATCGAGTGCCGATTGTTTGAATATAAAATCATCAGTGGCAGCAATCGCAAGCCCGCATCGTCTGAGTAAACACTAGCACTGGTGCGGGTCGTGGCGGCAAATGTGCTGCGAAGCCGCGCCAGTGCTAGTGTTTACTCAATCGATATTGGTGAATCACCAAGCGCCCGCGTTGACGAAATAAAAATTCCGGCGCGATTGCCAAATCCAATGCGCGCCGCATCTTCAACCACCGCAGGTAACGACGCGCCGGCGCACCAACGCGCTATTTCACAATCTCCAAATGCTCAAGCCCAGCGGCCAAATCTTTTTCTTTGGAATTCTTGCCTTCGAGCTTGATCTTGAGTCGTAGGTCGTTGAGCGAATCGGCATTGCGCAACGCGTCTTCGTAGGAAATCTGGTCGCCTTCGTAGAGATCGAACAGCGCCTGATCGAACGTCTGCATGCCGATCTCGCGCGAACGTTTCATCACCTCTTTGATCTCGTGTACCTCGCCTTTGAAGATCAGATCCTGAATCAACGGCGAATTGAGCAGCACCTCGATTGCGGCGATGCGGCCCTTGCCTTCTTTGCGCGGGATCAGGCGCTGCGAGACGAACGCTTTCAGATTCAGTGACAAATCCATCAGCAACTGATGCCGCCGTTCTTCAGGGAAAAAGTTGATGATCCGATCGAGCGCCTGATTGGTGGAGTTGGCGTGCAAGGTCGACATGCACAGATGCCCGGTTTCGGCAAATGCGATTGCGTAATCCATCGTCTCGCGATCACGAATCTCACCGATCAAAATCACATCCGGCGCCTGCCGCAGGGTATTTTTTAACGCCGCAAACCAGTTGTCGGTATCGACGCCAATTTCACGTTGCGTGATCAGGCAGTTTTTGTGCTCGTGTACATATTCAACCGGATCTTCAATCGTGATGATGTGGCCGTAGCTGTTCTCGTTGCGGTAGCCGACCATCGCCGCGAGCGTGGTGGATTTGCCGGAGCCGGTACCGCCGACCAGAATCACCAGACCCCGCTTGGTCATCACCACGTCCTTCAATACCGGCGGCAGGTTCAAATCTTCCATCTTCGGAATCGTCGTCGTGATGGTGCGCAACACCATGCCAATACGGCCTTGCTGCACAAATGCATTCACCCGATAGCGACCGATACCGGACGGCGCAATCGCGAAATTACATTCTTTGGTGGCTTCAAATTCTGCGGCTTGCCGGTCAGTCATGATGGAGCGGGCGAGCTCGCCGGTATGAATCGGCGATAGGCTCGATTGCGAAACCGGTGTCATCTTGCCGTCGATTTTCATGGCTGGCGGGAATCCTGCCGTGATGAATAAATCCGAGGCTTTTTTTGCCAGCATCGCCCGCAGTAATTCGTGGACAAACTTCAGTGCCTGTTCGCGTTCCATAGTTCACCTTACATCAAGTATGCAACGGCTGGATCGCCGCCGCATTGCTGTGCTTTAATTAAACGCATCCTTGTTGGACGCCTTGTTGCGCGCCTCGGCAACACTGATGACGTTTCGCTTGACCAAATCAGAAAGATTTTGATCCATTGTTTGCATGCCAATCGCCGAGCCGGTCTGAATGGCTGAATACATTTGCGCGACTTTCGATTCGCGAATCAGATTTCGGATTGCCGGGGTGCCGATCATGATTTCGTGTGCCGCGACGCGACCCGAGCCATCCTTGGTTTTGCACAGCGTTTGCGATATGACCGCGCGCAGCGACTCTGACAGCATGGAACGAATCATTTCTTTTTCCGCTGCGGGAAATACGTCAATAATCCGATCCACCGTTTTCGCCGCCGAGCTGGTGTGCAGCGTGCCGAACACCAGATGGCCCGTTTCGGCCGCTGTCATGGCGAGGCGGATGGTTTCCAGATCCCGCATCTCGCCGACCAGAATAATATCCGGATCCTCGCGCAACGCGGATTTGAGCGCGTTGGCAAAAGACAAGGTATGCGGCCCGACTTCGCGCTGATTGATCAGGCATTTTTTGGATTCGTGGACGAATTCGATCGGATCTTCCACCGTCAAAATGTGGCCGAATTCGTTCTCGTTAATGTTGTTCACCATCGCTGCCAGCGTGGTCGATTTACCCGACCCGGTCGGCCCCGTGACCAGCACCATGCCGCGCGGCTGGTTGGCGATTTCGGCAAAAATTTTCGGCGCGTTCAAATCTTCCAACGACAAAATTTTGGAAGGAATGGTTCGCATCACCGCGCCTGCGCCGCGCTGGTGATTGAAGGCATTGACGCGAAAGCGGGCGAGGTTGGGAATCTCGAAGGAAAAATCGCATTCCAGATTTTCCTCGTATTGTTTGCGCTGCCCGTCGTTCATGATGTCGTAAATCATGCCATGCACATCGTCGTGCGCGAGTGCCGGCACGTTGATGCGGCGAACGTCGCCGTGGACGCGGATCATCGGTGGCAAGCCCGCAGACAGGTGCAGATCGGACGCTTTGTTTTTGACGCCAAAGGCCAGCAGTTCAGCAATTTCCATTTATACTTTTCCCTGTTTTTAGCTTGATCGGCAATCTACCAATGGGCGATGAAAATGGCCAGTGATTTGGCGTCGATCATTATCGCTATTTTTTCCGCCGCACCGCTCTCAATCGCCTGAACGACCACAGATTATGTCCCCAATCGAATCGAACTTGCAACACATCGACACCCGGATAAAATGCGCAATCGCGGGACTGCCATCGGACATGCAACAGCCAGTCACGCTGGTGGCAGTTTCCAAAACCAAATCGGCGGATGACATACGCGACGCGTTTGCCGCAGGTCAGCGTGAATTCGGCGAAAACTATGTGCAGGAAGCGGTTGCCAAAATTGAGGCTTTGGCGGATTTGCGCGTGCAGGGACTGGTTTGGCATTTCATCGGCCCGCTACAGGGCAACAAACTCAATGCCGTCGCGACCCATTTTGACTGGGTGCATGGCGTCGACCGGCTGAAGGTTGCTGCGTCGTTGTCCCGTCACCGCGCCAACCACCAAGCCAACGCCAACGCACTGAATGTCTGTGTGCAGGTGAACGTGAGCGGCGAGGCGAGCAAAGGTGGGGTTACGCCTGCCGACGCGTTGGTGTTGGCGACGCAGGTGGCGCTGCTGCCACATCTGAAGCTGCGCGGATTGATGACCATCATCGAGCAGACAAACGATGAAGCGACGCAACGCGCGCAATTTCGAAAGATGCGTACACTGTTTCAGTCGCTGCAAAGCGCGGGCATGGACGTCGATACGCTGTCGATGGGTATGTCGCAGGACTTCGCCATTGCCATTGCGGAAGGTGCGACGATGGTAAGAATCGGCAGCGCGATTTTTGGAGCTCGGCAATGAAGGTCTTGTTTGTTGGTGGCGGAAATATGACCCAGGCGATTCTGGGTGGTCTGCTCGCGCAAAAAATGCCCGCGACTGATTTTCGGGTAGTGGAGCCGAACGCCGAAGCGCGTGCGGCGATTGCTGCGCTCGGTGTTGACGCCTTCCCGTCGCTCGCGGCAAATTTAATCGATTGCGATGCAATCGTTCTTGCGGTAAAGCCGCAAATGATGGAGGAAGCGATTGCGCCGTTAGCCGGTGCGCTCACTTCGCAAGTAGTCGTGAGCATTGCCGCTGGCATCAGTACCGACAGCCTTGCCGCCTGGCTTGGCGGCAGCGCGGGCCGTTATCAGAATGTGGTGCGCACCATGCCCAACACGCCCGCATTGATTCGCGCAGGCATTACCGGGCTGTACGCGGTATCCACCGTCAGCAAGGAGGGCCGCGCAATCGCCGGGGCATTGCTCGGTGCCGTCGGCAAAACGGTGTGGTTCGATGAGGAGGCAATGCTCGACGCGGTGACGGCCGTTTCTGGCAGCGGGCCAGCCTATGTATTTTATTTTATCGAGGCGCTGGAACAGGCCGCTTGCGAATTGGGGTTTGATGCGGACGCGGCCAATTTATTTGCCACCCAGACCTTTCTCGGCGGCGCGCAACTCGCCGCCTCCACCAGCGAATCACCTGGCCTGCTGCGGGCTCGCGTGACCTCAAAGCGCGGCACGACCGAGGCTGCCATCGCGGCATTCGACCAGCATGCGTTAAAGCAAGCCTTCATCGACGGCGTCAAAGCGGCGTGCGAGCGTTCGCGCGAACTTGGCCGCGAGCTTGGCGCTGCTTCCTCGCCAACAATCGACGCTGCGGCAGGCAAAAAATAATGGCCACGCAGGCACTGATTTTTGTTGTCGAAACCATCATCAATCTGTTCGTGCTGGCGGTTCTCACGCGCTTTTATGCGCAGGCGCTGCGCGCACCGTTTCGCGCCAAAGCAGGCAATCCGCTGGTCGATTTTGTCATCGCACTGACCGACTTTGCGGTCAAACCCATGCGCAAAATTGTGCCCGGTCTTTTGGGTCTGGATTTCGCGTCGCTGTTGGTGGCGTGGCTGGCCGAAATTATTTTATTGTTGATCAAGGCGGCCATCGTTGCCCCGACCGCCTTCACCCGTGCGGGCTTGTGGCCGGCAGTTGCGCTGCTGGCGTTGGTCAGTCTGTTGAAGCTGTCAATCTATCTGTTGATCGGCGTCGTGATCGTGCAGGCGATCTTGTCGTGGGTGAGCCCCTACCATCCGCTGCGGCCATTTTTCGATGCGCTGGCACGGCCTTTCGTCAAGCCCTTCCAGCGCATTATTCCGTTGATCGGCGGCGTGGATTTATCGTCGTTTGCGTTGCTGATCGTGTTGCAGGTGGTGCTGATGGTGCCGGTCGCGTACCTCGAAAAGGCGGCCGGCGCTTTGCTATCGCTAACGGCTGGTGGATAATGCGCGGTGGACTTTAACGCCAACATCGACTCCCGCTTCGAAACCGAAATTGGTCGCTACAACGCGTGGCGCGAGAATCTTGCGCGCTCGGTACAGCATTACCATGCCTGGCTGGAAAGTACTAACCAGCTCAACGTACAGCAGTCGATTCGTTTTTACGATTTGCTCGAAGCGCTCAATCGCGGGCGCCTGACATTGGCTTTTTTGGCCGAATTTTCGCGCGGTAAATCAGAGCTGATCAACGCCCTGTTTTTCTCGGGTTTTGAAGATCGCCTGCTGCCTTCCGACGTGGGCCGCACCACGATGTGCCCGACCGAGATATTCCACGACCCGAATGAAGAGCCTTACCTGAAATTGCTCTCGGTCGAAACGCGCTATCGCGATGAATCCATTTCCCAGCTAAAAAACATGCCGGTAGAGTGGTCCAAAATTCGCCTCAACGTTGATAGCGCCAAAGAAATGAAGCAGGCTTTGTCAGCACTTGCCGACACCAAGCGGGTGTATGCGCTGGATGCACGCATGATGGGCTTGATCCCGATGTTTGACGCATCGGGGCAGGGGCCCAGTGAAGACGACATCGTCGAGGTGCCGGCCTGGCGCTACGCCATCGTCAACTATCCGCATCCCTTGCTGACCAATGGCCTGGCCATACTCGACACGCCGGGCTTGAACGCGCTGGGGCTGGAGCCTGAACTCACACTATCGAC
>JAYVXF010000139.1:0-6106 GCA_043793345.1 Betaproteobacteria bacterium
GTGGCGGGAGGCGGCGCGAATGGAGGTGGAAAGCCGACGAAAACAAGAATGATGTAGACGGGCAGCAAGCAGTAAAAAAGCGGGCGTCTCCAATTTACTCTTCTCCAATTTGGTTTTGTCTTCATCCTAAAAAGAGAAATGGGGTATCAAGCTACGAATTCAATGGCGTGTCTGTGGCCTGTAGGCCGTAGCCTGTAGGTTGGGCTGGCTTCATCAAGCCCAACATCAATGTTAACCCCGCCTAATGCAATAAAAATGCGCAAATTTTGCGGATACATCCTACGTCATCACCGCCGGTCTCGCTGAACATGGTACGCGCCGTGCGATCGCGCTCACCGAATACATTGGCTGGCTGCACGACCCACTGCGGCACGTGAAATCATCGCATCCGTTTCACATTGACCATTGGCAGCGCTGATGAAAATGGGGCAACAACCGTTGGCGATGGCCAATAGGGTGACGGTGGATGTTGGGCTTGGTGAAGCAAGCCCAAGCTACGAGCCACGCGCTATTTTTTTAGCTGAAACACCATCGTCTCCGGACAGCTTTCATCGAGTTGCACATCGCGTTTCAACCCCGCCACGCGATAGGTACAGATAAAGTCGTTGGTGCCCTTGTCATTCTTCAGGCGCTGAGACTTGAACAACGAGCCCTCGGCGACCTTGGGCGGCGAAACGACGGCCGACTCAGGTGTCGTTGGCGCAGATGGCAACGCGGGCGGCGTGGATGGCGGACTGGATTGCGCGAAGGCAATACTGGCCGCCAGGCCAACGAGTAACAGCAGCGCGATATGCTTAAACATCATGTTTACCCCTCAGGTGAATAGCTGGAATGGTAGTCCAGTTCAGGTCTGCAAACACCATTCGCGATTCAGCCTCGCGACAGAATGCGACTACCGACGCTGCCCACACCGGGCTGGTGCTACATCGAAATCGATCCCTCGCGAAACTCGGTTTTGTCGAGCCATATGTTGACCAGCACCGGCTTGCCGGTCTTGGCCAGTGCGCGGGCACGTATCAGTGCGGCGGGCACCTCGGCCATGTTCTTGACAACGATTCCCTCGGCCCCGAAGCCTCTCACGACCTCGTGATACGCGGTGCGGGCGAGCACCGTGCCGACAGCGTCGTGCAGCATCTTGACTTGCTCGCGGGCGATCTGCGTCCACCCGGCGTCATTGCCCACCACCGCAATCACCGGGATGCCGTGACGCACGAACGTATCGAATTCGGCAAGGCCATAACCGCACGCACCATCGCCGAAAATGATCCACACCTCGCTGTCGGGACGGCAAACGGCGGCACCGAGCGCAAAACCCGCACCGACGCCCAAGGTGCCGAACACGCCAGGATCCAGCCAGCCAAGCGGCGCGCGCGGATGCAGCAGGTACGAAGCGGTCGCCACGAAATCGCCGCCATCGGCCACCAATATCGCGTTGTCGCCTGCCTCGCGCTCGAGTGCGCGAAAAAAGGCGATCGGGTTGACCAGGCTGCCGGTGGGCCTGGCCTGCTCGTCGATCTCGGTTTCGCGAACCGCATCGCGGGCACGCAGTTGCGCGATCCAGGCTGTCCAGCGCGAAGCAGTTTCAGGCTTGGTTTCAGATGCCAGCGTTTCGAGAAACAAGCCCGCGTCACCGATGGCGGCGATGTCGGGCCGCCGGTTCATGCGCGCTTCCTTTGCGCTGCGGTTGGCGGCGATGAGCGTCGCGCTGCGCCGGACATGACGACCGTAGTCGAGTCGAAAATCGCACGGCACCCCGGCCAGCACCACGCAATCGGCTTCGCGCAACGCCTGACGCCGCTGATGCCGCATCTGCAAAGGATGGTCGCGCCCCAGCAGGCCGCGCGCCATCCCCGACAGATAAACCGGTACGCCGAGTCGCGTGACGGCGGCCGATATTTGTGCAGCTTCTGAAGCAAGGGTCAGCGCCTGGCTGCCGATGACCAGCAGTGGGCGTTCCGCTTTTGCCAGCGCGGACCACGTCGCCTGCATACTCGAATCCGATGCACGCGGGGGCGTCACCAGTTGCACCTGCGGCGCGGGGATTGCCGTACTGCCGTTGAACATTTTTTCTACATGGCGGTTCAGGTAGAAACGCAGCAGCCGGTCGGGGATCGTGGTGCCCTTGCCGGCAGCATCGGCATACCACTGGCGAATGGTCGCCTCGTCGTATAACAGATCGACCGGGCACTCAATGAACACCGGCCCCGGTACACCGGCGCAGGCAACTTTGAACGCTTCATCGACTGCCGGGCAAAGATCGCGCACCCGCAAAATTTTGCGAAACAGTTTTACGTGCGGGCTGACGAGCGGCCGCTGGTCAATATCCTGCAACGCACCCCGCCCCTGCAACGCGGTGGGTGCCGCACCACCGAACAGAATCACCGGCGATTGCGCGAGTTGCGCGTTCTTCAGCGCCGTGATGGTGTTGGTAATCCCCGGTCCCGCCGTTACCGCCGCCACCCCGGGCTGGCCCGTCATCCTGGCGGTGGCATCGGCCGCAAAGACGGCGGTGGCTTCATCGCGTACATCGATAATACGAATGCCGCGCGCCTTCGAGGCGGTGAGGATCGGCGAAATGTGGCCGCCACAGAGCGTAAAGATGGTACTCACGCCGTGCGCCTTTAACGCGATGGCGACGCGGTCACCGCCGTGAAGCGAAGTGGGTTTTGGTAGCATGGTTTGTCTCAGCCTGAAAAAAGCAATGGATTGGGTGTGTCAAACAGCTTGCGCAGTCTCGATTTCGCTGCCGTCAACCTTGACCATGTGTTCCGCGACCAACACCTTGTAATCGATTTTGCCAACGCGCGTTTTCGGCAGCCCGCTTCTGAATTCAACCTCGCGCGGGCATGACCACTTGATCAGGCTGGCGCGGCAAAAGTCGATCAGCACCTTCGCCATTTCCGCATTCGCCATCGTGGGGTCCTTCAATACCACTACTGCCTTCACGCGTTCCACCTGTTCCGGGTCGGGCACGCCGATGACGCACGCTTCCGCAACGTGAGCGTTCTGATAAAGCACCGCTTCGACTTGCGCAGGGTAGACATTGAAACCGGACGACTTGATCATGCGTTTCAAGCGCGTGGAAAAATAGAAAAAGCCATCGCTGTCCATGCGCCCCAGGTCACCGGTGTGCAGCCAGGTACGACCGTCGGCGTGCACCCGCAGCGCTTCACGCGTTGCCTCGGGCTCATCGAGATATCCCATCATGACCGCCGGGCCGGCGATGCAGATTTCGCCTTCTTCGCCGGGCGGGAGCTCGTCGGTAGTGCCGATGGTGCAGATACTGGCCAGCATGTCGGGAAGCGGCAGGCCGATCGAGCCTTCGCGAACCTCATCCACGGGGGTGGCCATGATGCCGCTGACGGCTTCGGTCAGCCCGTAACCTTCCAGTAATTGCACGTTGCCGCCGCGCGCTTTGACCAGTTTTTCGAAGCGCTCCTTCACCCGTCCCGGCAGGGTGTCGGCACCGGAAAAGGTGGTCTGCAGGCACGACAGGTCGGCGTGCTGGAGCGACTTGTCGCGGGACAGCGCGTCGAACAGCGTCGGCACGCCGACCAGCACATTGGGTCGTTTGGTGCGTATCAGTCCGGCGACAATTTCGGCAGTGAAGGTGGGCACGAGGATCGATTTTGCGCCGGCCATGAAGGCCGCATTGACGCACACGCCCAAGCCGAAGCCGTGAAAGATCGGCAGGATGGCAAGAATGGAATTGCCTTCGCGCATGCCACCCCAGGCGGCGACACCCATGCCCTCGGCGATGAAGTTGCGGTTCGACAGCAGGATGCCTTTGGGTACGCCGGTGGTACCCCCGGAAAACAGGATCGCGGCGGCGTCGCCGCTGCTGGCTGGCGCGCGGGCAGCGACCGGATGGCGTGTACGCATCAATTCTGCCCACCAACGGAGCCGCGGGTCAGCCGGTACCGGTGGGATATGTCTGCCTTTGGTCAGCCAGAAGCCCAGCCGCTTCATCGGCGAGAGCGCGTCGGGAATTCGCGCGAGGATCAGGGTGACAAGCGGCAGTTTCGGCCTGACCGCAGCGAAGCTCGGGTAGAACGCATCGAGTGTGAGCGCAATGCGCGCCTTGCTGATGTTGAGGTAGTGCTCTATTTCCGGTGCCGTCGACAGCGGATGGATGAGCGCCGGCAGCGCGCCCAGCTTGTTGGCCGCGTAGAACGCGATCACGCCTTGCGGTGATGTCGGCATGGAAATCAGCAGCCGATCACCCGCGGTTAAACCGATCGCCGCCAGCGCATCGGCGCAGGTATCAATATCATTGACCAATTGCCGGTAGGTGCTGACGGTATCGAAAAAGTCCCATGCGATCGCATCGGGCACCCGCTCGGCGGTGGCACACACCGCCTCATACAAGGTGAGCGCAGGATAGGAGAGGCGGTGCGGCACCTCGCCGTAGAAGCGCAACCATGGGCGGCTGTTGGTCATCGTCGATCCCGGCATCGGCAACGGCGTTCAACCAGGCCGGAAAATCTGATAAGCAAAATCGCCGATTGCGCGCAACGCGGGTTCGATTGAATGGTGTTCCCAGTGTATGGTTGTCAGCGCATCGGTCATGGCACTCCCATCGGGTAGGGCTGACAGCCAGACTACGCTTCGCGTCACAGCACCGTTTGATCCTCGTCAAACGCGGCCTGATTGGCACGCGGTCGCTCAGACGCCGCCGCAGCATGCGTTTGCCGGGATGGGAGCGACCGGCTTGGGTAGGCACAAAAGCGCGCCACCATGATCGCAGCGTGCATTCAAATGGTGAACGATTGGATGTCACGAAACTCCAGCAGTGGCGCGTCTCTCAGGACATTTTCGCCGTGGAGTACCCGCCAATGCTAGTGTTTATCGCGTTTACGCGGAAAAATCAGCCTCGAAACGGATGCTTCACCACCACCGTCTCATCGCGATCAGGTCCAGTCGAGACCAGATCAATCGGCGTCCCGACCAGCGCTTCAATCCGCTTCAAATACACCTGCGCATTCTTCGGCAAACCATCCCAGGTTTTCACGCCATAGGTGCTCTCGCTCCAGCCCGCGTGATCCTCGAAAATCGGCTCGCAGTGGGCGATGCTGTCGGCACCGTAGGGAAGGATGTCGGTGACGCGGCCATCAATTTTGTAGCCGGTACAAATGCGCAAGGTCTCCAACCCGTCGAGCACATCCAGCTTGGTGATGCACAGACCCGACAGGCCGTTGATCTGCGCGGCGCGTTTCAGCGCCGCCGCATCGAACCATCCGCAACGACGCGGCCTGCCCGTGACCGAGCCGAATTCATTGCCGCGTTTGCGCAGGCGTTCGCCAATGTCATTTTCAAGCTCGGTCGGAAACGGGCCAGAGCCGACGCGGGTCGCGTAAGCCTTGGTGATGCCGAGTACATAGTTCAACGCTTGTGGCCCTACGCCCGCACCAGCGGAGGCCTGCCCGGCCAGACAGTTGCTGGAGGTCACGTAGGGGTAGGTGCCGTGATCCACGTCCAGCAAGGCCGCTTGCGCGCCTTCGAACAGCAGACTTTTGCCCGCCGCCATCAGGCGATGCAAATCTGCCGACACATCGGCAATCATCGGCTTTAAGCGCTCGCCCATTTTCAGCGTTGACTCGAACACCGAATCTACCGATACCGTTTCGGCTTTCAAATAATGCTTCAGCACGAAGTTGTGATAGTCGAGCACCTCGATCAACTTCTCTTTGAAGCGGGATGGAAAATACAAATCGTGCAGACGAATTGCGCGCCGCGCAACTTTATCTTCGTAGCAGGGGCCTATGCCACGCCCGGTGGTGCCGAGCTTGGCGATGCCCAGCGCCAGTTCGCGCGCCTGATCGATGGCGACGTGATACGGCAATATCAGCGGACAGGCCTCGGAAATGCGCAGACGGCTAATCACTTCAACACCCGCCACCGCGAGCTCATCGATTTCATGCAACAGCGCCTCGGGCGAGAGCACCACGCCATTGCCGATGTAGCAGGTGACGTGGCGGTGCAGAATGCCCGATGGAATCAGCCGCAATACCGTCTTCTTGCCATTGACCACCAGCGTGTGGCCGGCGTTGTGACCACCCTGAAAGCGCACCACGGCGGCGACCTCATCGGTCAGCCAGTCGACGAT